>JBFISV010000144.1:0-6397 GCA_041608415.1 Woeseiaceae bacterium | reverse complement strand
GGCGAGGATCTCGGCGTCGAGGAGCGCGCCGTGCAGCTGGCGCGACGAATTGTCGACGCCGTAGCGCGCACACAGCGCATCGAGGCTGTTGCGCTGTCCGGGGTGCAGTTTGCGCGCCAACGTCAGTGTATCGAGCACGGCGGCGTGCTCGGCAACGCGTGGCTTCGGGTGCTTCATCAACTCCAGCTCGTATTCGATGAAGCCGATGTCGAATTCCGCGTTGTGAATGACGAGTTCGGTGCCGCCGATGAACTGCAGAAGATCGTCGACGACTTCGTGAAATCGAGGCTGGTTTTCGAGCTCGCCGCGGCTGATGCCATGCACGCGCTCGGCGCCTTCGTCGATGTCGCGTTCGGGATTCAGGAAACGATGAAATTCGCGGCCGGTCAGGCGCCGGTTGACGAGTTCGAGGCAGCCGATTTCGATGATGCGATGGCCCTGTGCCGTGGACAGGCCCGTGGTTTCGGTATCGAGGACTACCTGGCGCATCGGGCTATTATGTCGGAACGCGACTCGGCACGCGAGCAGCCGGCCGGCCGCGACGTCCGGGCGTCAGGACAACTCATCGATGCCCAGATTGGCGAGCATGTCGGCCTCCTCGTTGCCGGCGTTGCCGTCGTGCCCCTTGACCCAGACCCATTCGATGTCGTGCTTCTGGCTGACCTCGTCGAGCGCCTGCCAGAGATCCCTGTTCTTGACCGGCTTCTTTGCTGCCGTCTTCCAGTCGCGCTTCTTCCAGTTGTCGAGCCAGGAAGTGATGCCGTCCATGACGTACTTCGAATCGGTATGTATGACGACACGCCGGCGGCCACGCAGCGCGCGCAGCGCCTCGATCGCGGCCGTCAACTCCATTCGGTTGTTCGTCGTGTCGGGCTCTCCGCCGCGCAGCGTCTTGCGGCGTGCGCCGGCGACCAGCAACGCGCCCCAGCCGCCCGGCCCGGGATTGCCCCTGCATGCACCGTCGGTGTAAATCTCAACTGTTTTGGTCAAAATGGATGCGTGACACTCGGGTTGAGGGTTCGGCCAGTCCCGCCACGACCTTGGGCTTCTTGCTCCAGACCGGCCTGACCGGCGTCAGTGTACTGACTCGTTTCTGGGCCGTGAGCATATAGCAAGCCGATACCTCCGGCCACCAGCGCCGGCCGCGGCGTTCCCAGACGGGCGATGCGGCCCCCTTGAGGCCCGGCAACGGCCAGCGAAAGAAATAGCCGGTGATGCCGTGAATACGCATGTCGAGAAGCTTGAGCCAGTCGCGCAGGCGCCGGTCGGATACGGGCTGCTCGGCGCCCGGCGGCATTGCTGCCCCCGGAATCAGCCGCCGGAGGCCCCACAGCCCGCCCGGACGGAAGCCCAGCACGATGAGGTGTCCGTCCGAGCGCAGCACGCGATCGACCTCGCGCAGGACCGCGTGCGGCCTGTCCGAGTAATCGAGCGTGTGAGGGAGCAACACGAGATCGATGGAGTCGCTCGCGACCGGCAGTCGATGCAGATGCCCGACCGCCGACGGCGGGCCGTCGTCCATGACCGTTTCGGCCACCAGTGAGGACCGCTGGGTCCGGGAAAAACGCACGAACGTGCGCGCATCGCCCCAGTGGCCGAGCTGCAGCATTTGCTCGCCGAAAATGCCGTCGAGCGCTTCCTCGACCACGCGCGACTCCTGCGCGAGCAGGGATTCGCCGAGCGGCGTCGTGAGCCACTTGCAGGCCGCGTGTTCTGTCCACTTGCACAACATGGGACGGTCGGTAAGCTAGCGGGATGTCCGCCTTCCATTCACTGAACGTGTGCCGATTATCGCAGAGTTTTCGCCCGAGCGGCGTGACCCTGGCCGTGATTCTTGTCGCCGTGCTGCTTTCGGCGCTTCCGGCGCGCGCCCAGACGAGCGTTTTCCAGGCCGTCGGCGACGACCTCGCAATCGGCGCTCCCGCGTTCGCCGTCTTCGGTGCGAGCACCTCGACGGCCGGTCCCGACGACCTGCTGGCCGAGCTGCGCCGCGCATTTCGGCTCGACTACAGCGACAACCGCCGCATCGAAGCCGAGCGCAACTGGTACGTCCGACACCCGGACTACCTCGAGCGCGTCTTCAAACGTGGCGAGCGTTACCTGCCCTATATACGCGACCAACTCGAACGGCGCGGCCTGCCGCTCGAACTCGCGCTGCTGCCGATCGTCGAAAGCGCGTACGACCCGTTCGCCTATTCGCACGGCCGCGCAGCGGGCCTGTGGCAAATGATCCCCGGGACCGCGAGGCGATTCGGCGTGCGGCAAACCTGGTGGTACGACGGTCGGCGCGACATCGTCGATGCAACCCGTGCCGCGCTCGAGTATCTCGATCACCTGCACACACTCAATGACGGCGACTGGCTGAATGCCATCGCGTCCTACAACTCGGGCGAAGGCAACGTCCTGCGAGCGGTGCGGGCCAACCGCGCCGCCGGCATTGCCGCCGATTTCTGGAACCTCGACCTGCCGCGGGAAACACGCTCTTACGTGCCGAAACTCCTGGCGCTCGTCGATATCGTGCGCGAGCCGGAAAAATTCGGGATTACGCTCCCGACGCTCGCGAGCGCGGGGTCGTTTGTCGTCGTGGACATCGAATCGCAGCTCGACCTCGCGCTGGCCGCCGAACTGGCGGGCGTCGACGTCGACACCGTCTATGCGTACAACCCGGGCTACAACCGCTGGGCGACCGACCCGGACGGGCCGCACAGGCTGGTCCTGCCGGCCGCGGCGGCCGCCAGTTTCGCGCCCGCGCTCGCCGATTTGCCGGCAAGCGAGCGCTTGCGCTGGCAGCGACACGAGATCGGCGCGGGCGAAACACTCTCCGAGATCGCCAGGCGTTACCACACGACGATCGCCGCGGTCCGCGGCGCCAACAATCTGCGCGGCGACACCATTCGGGCAGGCCGGCATTTGTTGATACCCGTGTCGACCAAGCCATTGTCGGCCTACCGCCAAAGCGCCGATGCGCGACTCGAGCGCACCCGCAACCGAACGCGCGCCGGGGACAAGCAGCGGCATATCGTTGCACGCGGTGAAAGTTTCTGGTCGATCAGCCGGCGCTACGGGGTGACGACGCGCGAGCTGGCAGCCTGGAACGGCATGGCGCCCGGCGACACGTTGCCGTTGGGGCGGGAACTCGTCGTCTGGACCGATGCCACAAACGCGGCACCGCGCGCAGCACCCGTCTCGACCCACGGCAGCACCATGCGCAGGCTGAACTACACGGTCAGGCGCGGCGATTCGCTGTATCTCATCGCCCGGAAGTTTCGGGTCAGCATCAGTCAGATCGCGCGCTGGAACGGCCTCGAAACCGGCAACATCCTGCGGCCCGGGCAGCGGCTGACCATGTACGTCGACGTAACCCGGCAGAGCTCCTAGCGCGGGTCGATCGCCAGTGCGCGCGCGGGACCGGTCAAGGCATTGTTCGGTGCGTTCCACGTCAGCGGAAACACGCTCACGTAAGACCTCGCAGACGAGCAGCGGATCGGCGCGAGCGCGTCACGCTCGTCATCGATCCGGATTACGCCTCCTCGTCGAAGACCATCGCCATGATATTCGAACCCGCGTCGACGAACGTGGTCTCTCCCGTGATGCCGCTTGCGAGATCCGAACACAGGAACGCGGCGGCGTTGCCGATCTCCTCGATCGTCACCGTGCGCCTGAGTGGCGCCGCCTTTTCGGCGTAACCGAGCATCTTGCGAAAGCCGCCGATGCCGGCGGCTGCCAGCGTCTTGACGGGCCCGGCCGAGATCGCGTTGACGCGGATCCCCCTAGGCCCGAGGTCGGCGGCCAGAAAGCGCACGCAAGCTTCGAGGCTGGCTTTTGCAAGCCCCATGACGTTGTAATTCGGCACGACCTTGACCGCCGCGTTGTACGTGAGTGCGAGCACGGCGGCGTCGCGCCCCTCCATCATGGGCAGCGCGGCCTTCGTCAATGCGGCGAGGCTGTAGCTCGAAATATCGTGAGCGATCGCGAAGCCTTGCCGCGTTACGGCCGCCGTGAAACCGCCTTCGAGTTGATCGCGCGGAGCGAAGCCCACCGAATGCACGAGTACGTCGAGCCCGTCCCAGTGCCGGCCGAGCGCTGTGAAAACAGCCTCGATTTCGTCGTCGCTGCTCACGTCGCACGGGAAGCACAGCTCCGGGTTTTGCCCGAGCCGCTCGGCCAGCTTCGCTACGCGCCCCTTGAGCTTGTCGTTCTGATAGGTGAACGCGAGTTCGGCGCCCTCGCGCGCGAACGCCTCGGCGATGCCCGTCGCGATGGAGCGATCGCTCGCGACGCCGACGATCAGCGCCCGTTTGCCTGCCATGAAGCCCATGAGTGTTCCCCGTCGTCATTCCCGGTCGAATCGACAGTCTAACCGATTTGGCGCCGCACGCCGCGCGCGCCAACGCGCCTACGCGATGCTTCGATATAACGCCTCGTAGCGATCCGCCATCGCGGCCGCGTCGAGCGTCGCGGCCTTGCGGCGGTTCGCGGCACGCACGGCGGCGGCCCAATCGTCGCGGCTCACGATTTCTTCGATGCCGGCGATCAGCTGCTCCGTGTTCTCGGGCTCGATCAGGCGGCCGTTGACGCCGTCGTGCAGGAATTCGGGGATGCCGTCGACGTTACTTGCGACGATTGGCAGGCCGAAATACATCGCATCGATCATCGCCGAACCGATCGCCTCCTTGAGCGATGGAAACACGAATACGTCGAAGCTCTTGTAGTAGTCGCCGATATTGTCGACGAAACCCGAAAATTCGATGTTGTCGAGGCCGGCGGCCGCGGCACGCAGCGCTTCCTCGTCGCGGCCGCTGCCGCACAGCAGGAAGTGCCAGTCCGGGTGCCGCTCACGCACGCGCCGCGCCGCGTCGATGATCGTGCGCTGACCTTTGTGCGCATGATCGAGAGCGCCGACGTGACCGATCAGGAGTTTGCCCCGGTAGCGGTCGCGAATCGCGGTGACCGCGGCGCGCTTCCAGGCCAGCGCCGCATGCGCGTCGGGAATGACGTCGAAATCGATGTCCGCGTGGCGCGCTTGCAGCGACTTGCCGACGGCCGCGGAGATCACGACGAGCCGCGCCGCGCGGCGATAGGCCCGGTCACGAATCCACGAGGGTCGCTGCGGGTTCGGAACGCGCCGCGTGATGACGTAGGGAATACCGAACAGCACGGCTGCGAGCCAGCCGCCGTAGACGCCGCGGGCCTCGTGCACGTGGACGACGCTGCTGCCGCGCGCGGCCAGTGCCGCGGCCAGCGGATTCGATGCCACCGCCCGGACCTCGAGACCGGCAATGTCGGCGCAACGGCTTGCGAGCGGGTTGCCGCGGCGAATGACCAGACGCTGACGGTGGCCCCGCGCGCCGAGTTCGCGCGCGAGCAGCTCCGCCTGGCGTTCGCCACCGCGATAGTCCGGCGCGAGGTTGACGTGGCAGATCAGCATGCGCTACGTGGCCACGCGTCTGCGGCGGCTATTCGCCGCCGATCGCTACATTGGTCGTCTCGCCCTGCAGTCGCGCGACTATTGTGGCGCAGCACGCGTCGCCCCAGACGTTGATGCTCGTGCGCGCCATATCGAGGATGCGATCGAAAACCAGCAGCACGCCGATCGCCTCGACCGGCAGGCCGACCGCCGCGAGGATGATCGCGATTGCGACGAGCGAGGCCGACGGCACTCCCGCGACGCCGATCGACGTCATCAGCGCGATCACCACGATCGCGAACTGCACGCCGAACGACAGCTCGAGGCCATAGGCCTGCGCGAGAAAAATCGCGGCCGCGCATTCGTAGAGCGCGGTGCCGTTCATATTCACGGTCGCGCCGAGCGGCAACACGAAACTCGAGACCTCGTTCGACACGCCGATGTTCTCCTCGAGCGACTCCATTGTTACGGGCAGCGTGGCCGACGAGGATGCCGTCGAAAATGCGGTCAGCATCGCCGGCGACATGCCTTTCACGACTTTGAAGGGATGCACCCGGCCGACGAAGCGCAACAAGACCGGCAGCGTGACGAATGCGTGCAGCGCGAGTGCCACCAGCACGCAAACGGCGAACAGCGCCAGCGGCCCGGCGGCCTCGAAGCCGGTCTCGGCGACCACCTTGGCAACGAGGGCGAAAACGCCGATGGGTGCGAACAGCATGATCCATTCGGTCATCTTCATCATGACGTGGAACACACCGTTCCAGAAATTGAACAACGGCTCCGCGAACTCGTGGGACAGGTGCGTCATGAAGTAGCCGAACAGGATCGAGAAAAAGATCAGGCCGAGCATCTGGCCCTCGGCAGCCGCCAGGACGATATTCGGCGGAACCATGCGCAGGAATATCTCGGCGACGTCGCCGGCGCCCCTGCCCTCGACCTGGGCCGCAATGTCCGCCACGGACTGATCGAGCGCCAGCAGGTCTTTGGCCG
>JBFISV010000143.1:0-6441 GCA_041608415.1 Woeseiaceae bacterium | reverse complement strand
TTCTCGTTCAGGAAGGCGGCTATCTCTGCGATGCTCTCGGCGACAACCTCGCGTCGTTCCTGAACGGCTACGGCCAATGACCCGGCGGTGACGACACTGCACGGCATCGACGTGCTCGCCGTCGGGCTCTACTTCGCCGTGCTCATCTGGATCGGCATTCGCGTCGTCCGGCGCGAGCACGGTGAGGGCGAGAGCGAGTCGTTTCTCGCCGCCGACCGCAACATGAACCTCGTGCAGACGACGACGTCAACGGCCGCGACGGATCTCGGCGGCGGCTTCAGCATCGCGATGGGCGGCCTGGGATTCACACTCGGCGTGTCGGGATCGTGGCTGATCGCGATCTCGGGACTCAGCGTCGTGATGGTGTCCTTTCTCATGGTGCCCAAGGTCAAGCGCTGGGCCGACCGCATGGACGGGCTGACGACCGGCGACCTGTTCGAGGCGCGTTTCGATCGCCGCACGGGCACCGTCGCGGCGCTCGTCATCGGCATCGCCTGGTTCACCTTCGTCGGCGGGCAGATCATTGCCGGCGCGAAACTGCTGCAGGCGACCATGGCCATCGACCTCACGATTGCCGTCGTCGTGTCGGGCGCCGTCATCCTCGCGTATACCGCGATGGGCGGCCTCAAGGCCGTCATCTACACGGACGTCTTCCAGATGTTCGTGCTCCTGATCGGCATCGTGTGCATCGCGGTGCCGATCGGACTTTACGAGGTCGGCGGCTGGAGCGGCATCGTCGAGCATTTTTCGAGCGACCCGGAGACCGCGTCGATGGTGCGATGGGATGCGCTCGAATGGCGCCAGATCGTCGGCTGGTTTTTTGCCATTTTTCCGGTCTGGTTCATCTCGATTGCCGCCATGCAGCGCATCATCGCTGCACGCGACGAGAAAACCGCGCGGCGCGCGTTTTTCCTCACCGGTGTCCCGATCGAGTGGCCGTTGTTCGCAATCGGCAGCACGCTCGTCGGGGTGATCGCGCGGATGCTCATTCCGGACATTGCCGACCCGGAACTCGCGACGCCGATGATCATCCTGAAACTGCTGCCGGTCGGCGTCGCGGGCATCGTCATTGCGGCCTATATCGCCGCCGTGATGTCGACCGCCGATTCGGTGCTCATGGGGCCTGTCGCCATTTTTACCAACGACATCTATCGCAAGCACCTGCGCCCGGACGCAAGCGAGAAATCGCTGGTTCGCGTGGCGCGCATAGCGACGCTCGTGCTCGGCATCCTCGGCATCGCCCTCGCGTACCTCGTGCCCAACGTGCTGGATCTCATGCTGTATGCATATACCTTCGGCGCCGCGGGTCTGTTTTTTCCGATGCTGGGCCTGCTGTTCTGGCGAGGCGCCACCGCGACAGGCGCATTCTGGAGCATGCTGGGAGGCGGCGGCTCCGCCGTGGTCTGGGCGCTGCTCGGCGAACCGTACGACGTGCAGGCCTCGTACGCCGGCTGGGTGATCGGGCTGCCGCTGCTCGTCGTCGTGTCCTTGCTGACCGAACACGCTGCCGAGGAGAATCCCGCGGTGTTCGAAAAATCCTGAGCGCCGCCGGCTCGCGATGGCGCATGGCGTTGCCGTCTTTTTCGCCACGCGCACGGACAGGTACGACTTGTATCGGCCGGCAAGGCTCTCCAAACTAGGGAGGCTCTGATTAATGCTCGTCGCACGATAATGTATTGAAAAGATCAGGGTTGCGCTCATCTGGCCTGTGGCTTTGTTGCGCTCCTTGCGAGTATCGACATACGCGTGGCACAACGCGCCGCAGCACAGGCCAAGTGAACGCAACGTGTGCGATGAGAATTAATCAGAGCCTCCCTAGCTCGCTGGTCACGCAATCTCGCACTCCAATGGAACGATTCGATGGCAAAACAACTGAAGCGAACGCTCATCGCATGGATGGTTTTCATGGCCAGCGCTGAGGCAGGCGATCTTACGATCGAGCGGCTGTTCGCGAGCCCGGACGTCAGCGGTACGCAGGCGGTCGAGCTGCGGTTCTCGCCGGACGGGTCGCGCGTTACGTACCTGCGCGGCAAAGAGGACGACCTGCGCCAGCAGGACTTGTGGGAGTACCACATCGCCGACGGCGTCAATCGCATGCTCGTCGACTCGAGGGTGCTGGTGCCCGGCGACGAGGCGCTCGACGAGGTGGAAAAAGCCCGCCGCGAGCGCATGCGGATCGCCGGCAAGGGCATCGTCGAATACGTCTGGGCGCCCGACGGCAAACGCATCGTGTTTCCACTTTCGGGCGATCTCTACGTCTACGATCTGGGCCGGGCGTCCGGTGAGGCGGTCCGCCGGCTGACGAACACCGAGGTCTTCGAAACCGATGCGAAGGTGTCGCCGGGCGGCCGATACGTCTCGTTCGTCCGCGAGCAGAATCTGTTTGCCATCGATCTCGAAAGTGGCGAAGAGCGTCAGCTGACGACGGATGGCGGGGACGCGATCCGCAACGGCATGGCGGAATTCATCGCCATGGAGGAAATGGACCGCGACACGGGATACTGGTGGTCGCCCGACGATCGTTACATCGCGTTCGCACGGGTGGACGAGTCGCCCGTCGAGATCGCGAAGCGCTACCAGATTTTCGCGAACAGTTTCAAAACGACGGAAGAGCGCTACCCCTTCACGGGAGAGGACAACGTTCGCATCAGGCTCGGCGTGCTCGAGCTTGCGACGGGCAGGAAGGCCTGGGTCGACCTCGGCGACGAGCAGGACATCTATCTTGCGCGCGTCGACTGGACGCCGGATTCCTCGGCGGTCGTGCTGCAGCGCCAGTCGCGCGACCAGAAACGCCTCGACCTCATGGCGGCGGACCCGGACACGGGCAGGAGCCGAATCGTGCTGAGCGAAACGAGCGATGCCTGGATCAACCTGCATCACAATCTCGAGTTTCTCGAGCGGTCGCCGGGCGAGTTCATCTGGGCGTCGGAACGCTCCGGCTACCAGCACCTGTACCGTTACGACCTCGACGGCAAGCAGCTCGCCCGCATCACGTCGGGGGACTGGGTCGTCGGCGAATTGCAGGCCGTCGACGAGGAGCGCGGGCTGCTGTTCTTCGACGGCTTCGCGGACACGGTGCTCGAAAAGCACCTGTACGCGGTGGCACTGGACGGCGACGGGGACGCCGACATCCGCAGGATCACGGCCGAGCCCGGCTGGCACGAGATCGTCATGGCGGAGACGGGCCGCGCCTACATCGATACCTATTCGAGCCGCAGCAGGCCGCCGCGCGTGAGCCTGCATGCGGCCGACGGCTCGCGCCTGACTTGGCTCGTGGAAAATCCGCTCGATGAGACGCATCCTTACTACCCGTACCTCGAGCGGCACAGCGAGCCCGAGTTCGGCACGCTGACGGCCGAGGACGGACAGACGCTGCACTATTCGCTGTTGAAGCCCGGGGATTTCGATGCCGGCAAACGCTACCCCGTCATCGTCTACGTCTACGGCGGCCCGCACGTGCAGGTCGTGAACCGGCAGTGGGGCCGCGACATCGTCTTTCACCAGTACCTGCAGCAGCAGGGCTACATCGTCTTCTCGATCGACAATCGCGGCAGCGCAAATCGCGGCACGGCCTTCGAATTTCCGATACACGAGCAAATGTCGAAGGTCGAAGTGCGCGACCAGGCGCGTGGCGTCGAACACCTGCGCACGCTCGACTTCGTCGATCCGGACCGCATCGGCATCTACGGCTGGTCGTATGGCGGGTACATGACGCTCATGGCAATGATGCAGGCGCCCGAGGCGTTCAGCGCCGGCGTGTCGGGCGCGCCGGTTACCGACTGGCGCCTGTACGATACGCACTACACCGAGCGCTACATGTCGACCCCTGCCGGCAATCCCGACGGGTACGACTTCGCGAGCGTCATGAGCCATGTCGGCGAGCTTGCCGGGCCGCTGTTACTCGTTCACGGCATGGCCGACGACAACGTGTTGCTGAATCACAGCACCTTGCTGTTACGCAAACTGCAGATCGAAAAGATGCCCTTCGAGAGTATGCTGTACCCGAACGAGACGCATAGCTTCCGCGAGCCGGCCATCAACGTGCACCGCACGCGCCTGATGATGGATTTCTTCGACCGGCACCTCGGCGCAGAGCGGGAATGAGCCGAGCTGTGGGACACCGGGCCGCTCGGAAGGCTCGGGCCGGTCGTTCATCCGGCTCCGTCGCCGGTCGACGACCGGCGCGGAAACGGGCCGCGACCTCGCAACCGCGTCAGGCGGTTTGCATGTGGTATCCGCGGAGCTGCGCGGCGAACTCACGCAGGGCCTCGACGCCGGTCGCTTCGGCGTTCAGGCACCAGGCCCGCAGGCGCGCGAGCCGCGCGCCGTCCTGCAAAGAGGGCTCGAGCAGCGATTTCAACTGCTGCTTGAAGTCGAACACGATCTGCAGCGTGTCGTTCTCGTCGAGCGCCCGGTCCAGCGTTGCGCGCTGGCGAGCGCTCAACGCGATGTCCTCCCGCGTCATCCACTTCCGGAGCCGGCGCAGCTGACCGCGGGCGTAGGTGCCGCCGAGTTCGACGCGCAGAACGGGGCGAACGACCTGCGCGCCATAGAGCTTGAGGACGTGAAAACGGTTGCGGATGACGGCCGTTACGGTCGCGACGTCGACGATGTCCTTGCTCGGCAGGAACAGGGTCCTCGGCGCGGCGCGCTTGACCGTCGCGAGGCCCGAGAGTTCGAGCAGCCGAATGTAGAGCCAGCCGATGTCGAACTCCCACCATTTGTTCGAAAGTCTCGCGGACTGCCGGTAGGCATGGTGATTGTTGTGCAGCTCCTCGCCACCCATGACGAGGCCTATTGGAACGATGTTTCGCGATGCGTCCTGCGTCTCGAAATTGCGGTAGCCCCAGAAGTGACCGACGCCATTGATGACACCTGCAGCCCAGACCGGCATCCACAGCATTTGCACCGCATAGATGATGAGGCCGATCCAGCCGAACAGCGCGACATCGACGAGGAACATCAGGGCCAGCCCCAGGTAGCGATAGCGCGTGTACAAATGTCTCTCGATCCAGTCATCGGGCGTGCCCTTGCCCCAGGTCGCGACCGTATGAGGATCTCTCGCAGCCGCCTCGTACAGCGCGACGCCGCCGAAGAACACGGCCGCGAGGCCGCGCGTCTGCGGGCTGTGCGGGTCCTCGGCCGTTTCGCACTTGGCATGGTGCTTGCGGTGCACGGCTACCCACTCCCGGGTCAGCATCGCGGTCGTGAGCCACAGCCAGAAACGGAAAAAGTGGCTCACGGCCGGGTGCAGCGTCAGGGCGCGATGTGCCTGGTGGCGGTGCAGGTAAATGGTCACGGCGGCGACCGAAACGTGTGTCAGCACGAGCGCTGCGGCAACATAGCCCCAGGGCGACAGGCTTAGGAGTCCTTGAAACAGCATGAGATACCTATGTCATTGAAACGGCATCCGAAAACCGTCTCAAACCTGTGACTTCGAGCGGCAATCGCGAGGCAAAGGTCGGCGGGGTCTGCCCGCATTGAGGCCAGTTCGGTGGCGAGCTGCCGTGTAGCGACCACCTTCCCGAGAGTAGGACAACATTGTGCCGCAATCGTTGCCTTACTTCACATATTTGTGCGGCGCGCCGCCGTTCGCCATGCACAGCCGTTCTTGCCCACGTGCGAATGGCCAGCCCGGATATTGCGCGAATATTACGCGCTCACGTGCGCCTCGCGTCACGCCTGGACCGGTCGTGCACGCCAATCCATCGCGTTACGGATTAGAATGATGGTTTTACATGCGAGACGGCCACCATGAAAGGCTCCCGTCCCGAGCAGGCACTGCTCACCCGTGACAATCGGCTCGACAGGACCGCGGACACGCTCGCGACGATCGATGCGATGGTCGACGGCCTGAACGATCACGACATCGACGGCATGGGCCGCTTTTTCAGCGCGACGTTTCGCTGGATGGGCAATGCCGGGTGCGGCTTCAAGCAGGGTCTCAGGGAATTTCAGGAAAACTGGCAGCGGCCGTTCCAGGCCGCATTTTCCGACAAGGTCTGCATCGACGAAGCGCGCATCGCACAGGGCGAGTGGTGCGCGGCATTCGGCCGCCAGGAAGCCGTGCACAGCGGCACGTTCCTAGGGATCGAGCCGACCGGAAAACGCGTCGAAATACGCTACATGGATTTCTGGAAAGTCGTCGACGGCAAGATCGTCGATAACTGGGTGATGGTCGACTTCCCGTACGTCATGCAACAACTCGGCGTCGATCCGTTCAACGGGCAGGGCTGGGAAAACTTCGACAGCGGGCGCATGCCGGTACGAAACGGAGAGTGATGTCTCCGAAATGTTTCGAGCTTTTTGGAAATCTGCGGATGGGCGCCGGCACGGACATCGGCGAACGAGACGCGCCAACGGAGGCCTCGAACGAATGCCCGTGGCTCGCGCAAGTCGCGTAAACTGTCCCCCGGCCTGAGAGGAATGGTTTCGCATGTT
>JBFISV010000142.1:0-6450 GCA_041608415.1 Woeseiaceae bacterium | reverse complement strand
CCGCTGGCCGACGCCGTTTCGCACCCGCGCGTGCATCTCGATACGAGCGGCGAGCACGATCGGCTGATGGCCGAAGCCGGCCTGCCGTTGCCGCAGCTCGATCTGCCCGTCACGCATTTCGAGAAGATCGGCATGTACTTCGGCGGCGTCGGTGTCGCGAGTTTCGATGCGGAGCGGGGATTCGACGTTGCAGCCGATCCGCGCCGCGAAGGCGGCACACTGATCCGCGCGTGACGGGGTCACACGCGACGGTCGAACCCCGACCGGCGCTTTGGTAGGCTGCGCGTCTCGACGTCCGCCGGAGGCAAGTGAGCCTCGTGACCAACCCGTACATGGCACCGACCTTGCCCGCGTCGCTGCCCGACAACCCGATGCACTGGGCGGCAGCATGGCTCGACGAGGCGACCCGGCGCGAGGTGCAGCGCAACCCGAATTCCATGACCCTCGCAACCGTGGCCGCCGACGGCCGGCCGTCCGCCCGGGTCGTGCTGTGCAAGGCGTTCGTCGCGGAGCCGGGTTATGTCGTTTTTTATACGAACTACCGGTCGCGCAAGGTCACGGAGATCGCAGCGACGAGCGAGGTCGCGCTGACGTTTCACTGGGACGCGCTCGGGCGCCAGGCGCGCCTCGAGGGTACGGCGCTGTTTTCGCCGGCGACGGAGTCCGATGCGTATTTTTCCACGCGGCACTGGGGCAGCCGGATCGGCGCGTGGGGCAGCGATCAGAGTCGGGCGCTCGCATCGCGCGAGGCGCTCAAGTTGCAGATCCGGGAGCGTGCGCAAGCACTGGGGGTCAAACTGTCCGCCGACCTGCAGTTGCTCGGGGACGGCACTACGCCCTCGATTCCGCGTCCGCCGCATTGGGGCGGCATCCGCGTCTGGCCGCGCGCGATCGAGCTCTGGATCGAGGGCGTCGATCGCGTCCATGACCGCGGTGCGTGGACGCGCGAGTTGCGCCCGGCCGGCGAGCACGATTTCGATCCGGGGCCATGGTCCGCAACGCGCCTGCAGCCCTGAGCGCTGCGCCGCCCGAATCGGCAAACGCAGGAGATGAATTCGAAAGTTGCACTCGGGAGGAGCATACGGGAGACGTACAATGAACCGCTGGCTCGTCGAACGTGAAGTCGGCTGTCCGTTTTGTGCGGAAACGATCACGCTGCTGGTCGATGCGTCGGCCGGTTCGCAGGACTACATCGAGGACTGCCAGGTTTGCTGCCGCCCGATCCGTGTCCTGCTCGCGGCCGACAATGGCGAGATCGAAAGCCTCGACGTCGATTGTGCGAGCTAGCAGGCGATGGCCGCCCGCCCGGCGCGCCGTTGTTCTGGCCGCGTGGCTGGTCTCGGCCGGCGCGAACGCGGACGTCTTGCTGACCGAAGGTACCAACCTGAGCGTCGACACCGCGAGCGACGGCCGCATCGCCATCGATCTGCTCGGCGGCGTCTGGGTCGTCCCGAAATACGGCGGCGAGGCGCGCGCGATTGCGGGCGAGTTGCATCCGGCCAGCCGCCCGCGGTGGTCGCCCGACGACACGGCGCTCGTCTATCAATCAAGTACGTCCGAGGGCGTCGGATTGCGCCTGTTTCGACTCGACACCCGGCGCGACGAAGCCCTGAGCGGCACGCGCCATTCGGATCAGCACCCCGACTGGCACCCCGACGGCGAGCGTGTCGTGTTCTCGTCCGCGCGCGATGGCCGCGGATTCGATATCTGGGAGATGGACCTCTCGACCCGGCTCGCGTGGCGGCTGACGCATCTCGCCGGGAACGAGACCGAGCCGGCCTGGTCCGACGACGGCCGGCACCTGCTCTACGTTCACGAGCACGAGCGCCAATGGTCGTTGGTACTGCGTCGCCACGGGCAGGCGGACGAAGTTCTGACGACGTCCGGCGCGCCGCTCGCGGCGCCCTCGTGGCGGCCGGACGGGAGTCTCGTCAGCTACCTCAGGCATGGCGAGGACGGCTGGTCGATCTGGATGACGATTCTCTCGACGCCGCGCGTGCATCGGCCGCTGATCGAAGGCGAGGATTTCTTCCTGTCACCGGTCGCATGGCTCGATCGGCAACGCCTGCTGTACGCGGCCGGCGGCCATATCCGGGAACGGCGCTTCGATTCATGGACCTCGACGGACGTGCCGTTTCGCGCGCGCGTCGGACAGGCGGCGGGCTACACGATGACCACGCCGCCGGCACGCGAGTTACCGGCTGGCAATGCGCACAACGGCCGCACGGTCATTCGCGCGAGCCGGCTGTTCGACGGGCGCGGCAGCGAATACCGTCGCAACGTGGATATCGTCATCGACGGCGGGCGCGTCGCAGCGATCGAGCCGCGCGCGGAGCGGCCCGACGGCGTGCTGATCGATCTCGGCGACATCACGGTGTTGCCCGGTTTCGTCGACGCCTATGCGGCGCTGCCGGAAGCTGCGGACGTATCGCTGGGACCGCTGCTGCTGGGACTGGGCCTGATGACGATGATCACGGATCACCCGCAAGCGGCACGACTCGGCGGCCTCTGGGCGGGCCGCGAGGTTCCGGGGCCACGGCTGCTGCCGGCAGCCAGCCTTTCAGACTACGAGGCGCGCGACGAACTCCCGTGGCTCGTCAGCGTGCGCGGCGATCGCGCGGCCGGCATCTCGCAGCGCGCCGTTGTAAAACGCCTGCAGCAGCGCGGCGTCGCGGTACTGGCACACGGCTGGCGGGTTGCGCTCGGCAGCGGCGCGGGCCTGATGCTGGCATCCGACGCGCGACCGGTCTCCCCCGGTGGACGGCGTTACGAGGACGTGCGACTGGCCGAACGCAGCGACGACATCAGGCTGGTTTCCGGGCTCGCCGATGCCGGTACGGCCGACGTCGACGACGTCTGGCGCTCGCGGCCGGGCGCATTGATCGCGCCGCGACGCGAACTCGCGTGGCGCCTGCCGGGCATTCCGGACCTGTCGGCGGCCGCGCCCACGCTGGTGCTGGGCAGCCGGCCCAACGGCCTGCCACCCGGCATTGCGCTGCACGCCGAGCTGCGCGCGATGACGGCCGCGGGCCTCAGTGCCGCACAAGCGCTACGGGCCGGAGGCGCCAACGCGGCCGCCGCGCTCGGGCTCGCCGGGGAAATCGGCCAGATCGCCGCGGGGGCGAGCGCCGACCTCTTGATGGTCGACGGCGACCCGCTCACCGATGTACGCGACGCGCTCAAAATCGTGGCCGTCGTCCGCAACGGCCGCTTCTACAGCCTCTCGGGACTCCTCGATCTCGCCCGCGCGGCCGAAAACGTCGAATAATTTGACAATTTATGTCAAATCTCGATGCCATCATTGGGCGAAAAAGAGCAGCTCCGCGCGCCCCCGAAGGGGGCAAACACAAGATAAGCGGGGTCGGCAAGCAATCGCAGCTATATCAGGCGTTTAAGCGAGACTATTTGCCTGCTGCATTATGTTGGATCGGGCAATTCGTCGATTTTGTTTACAAATCCGGCGGAAATCCCGGCCGGAGCCCGCATCCGAGGCCGGTAAGCGCTTGAATGATGTCCCCCGGGACCATGTTGGCACAGGACTTGCTTTTGTATTCTTGCCCAAGCGAAGTGTAACTGCATGAGGTGGTACGAAACGGAGCAACTCAGGATTTAGACGCCAGAAGAAAAATAACGACAAAAACAAGAAGATCCAGATCCAATAATAATAATATACTTGTATCCGGCCACCGACTTTGTAGTTACCTCTTTTAATAAAAAAAAGAGACTTTAGCCCCGCCGCTCACGCCGCGGGGCTTTTTCTTTGGCCGCCGCGCCGCCACCGACCGGCCGATTGCCGGCATGGCCGCCGGCTTTCTGCCGGCCGGCAAAAGTGATCTACTTGACTCTCATGAACGATGGCCTCGATGCGAACGCGGCCGGTACATCCGGCGCACCGGCAGAACGCGCCCTCGCCGCTTGCCCGGGACTGCAACGGCGGCTTCTTCCGCTCGTCATTGCGTCCCTCCTGCTGTTCGCCCTCGGCGCATGCACGCCGCCACCGCCCGAGCTCGACGAAGCAAGCATAGCGGCGCTGCACGACAAGATGCAGCGCGGCGAGTTGACGTCGGAGGCGCTCGTGCACTTCTACCTCGACCGCATCGCAGCCATCGACCGCGACGGGCCGGGCCTGAACGCGGTCATAGAACTGAATCCGGATGCCCTCATGACGGCCCGCGCTCTCGACGAGGAGTGGCGCGAGTCGGGGCCGCGCGGGCCGCTGCACGGCATCCCGGTGATGCTCAAGGCCAACATCGACACGGCCGACGCCATGCATACGAGCGCCGGTTCGCTGCTGCTGGCCGGGCATGTTCCGCCGCGGGATGCGTTCCTCGTGAGCCGGCTGCGCAACGCAGGCGCAATCATCCTCGGCAAGACCAACCTCAGCGAGTGGGCGAACTTTCGCTCCACGCGTTCGACGAGCGGCTGGAGCAGCGTCGGCGGGCAGACCCGCAATCCTTACGACGTCCTGCGCAATCCCTGCGGCTCGTCGAGCGGCTCGGCGGTTGCGGTTGCGGCCGATCTCGTCACGGTTGCGGTCGGCACGGAGACGGACGGCTCGATCATCTGCCCGTCAGGCGCGAACGGTATCGTCGGCATCAAGCCGACACTGGGGCTGATCAGCCGATCGGGTATCGTGCCAATCGCGCACAGCCAGGATACGGCCGGACCCATGGCGCGCAACGTTCGCGATGCCGCGATTCTGCTGTCCGCCATGACCGGCACCGATCCAGAGGACAGTGCCACCGCAGACGCCCCGGCCGGCAGGGTCGATTACGCCGCACAGCTCACGGCCGACCAGCTCACCGGAAGGCGCGTCGGCGTCATTCGCTCGCACTTTGGCGCGGGCAGCAACCCCGACGTCGAAGCGATCGTTGCGAGCGCGATCGGCGCCCTGCGCGAACACGGCGCCGAGGTCGTCGACGACATCGAAATCGACATGACGGGCGCGCTTGACGCCGAGTACGAGGTACTGCTGTACGAGTTCAAAGCCGATCTCGCGGCTTACTTCGCACGCTCCGGGGCGCCGGTCGCGTCCCTCGCCGAGGTCATCGAGTTCAACCGCGCCAACCGCGACACCGTAATGCCGCTTTTTGGTCAGGACGTGCTGCTCGCCGCACAGGCCAAGGGCGATCTGACGGACGAGGCGTATCTCGCGGCGCTCGAGAGCAGCCGGCGGATAGCGACGACGGGCCTCGATCGCGCCTTCGATGAGCATCGGCTCGATGCGCTGCTCGCCATATCCAACGGACCGGCCTGGATGACCGATCACGTCAACGGCGACAGTTTCCACATCGGCAGTTCGTCGTATGCCGCGATTTCGGGGTATCCGAGCGTCACGGTGCCGGCGGGCCAGGTGTCGGCCCTGCCCATCGGCCTGTCGTTCATCGGCCGCCCGTTCTCCGAGCGACGCCTGATCGGTATCGCTTATGCCTTCGAGCAGATGACGGCGGCCCGGCGCCCGCCCCGCTTCCTGAACAGCGGCAGCGAATCGTATTAGCGTCGAGCGGCGACGAGGGCCTGCGTCGAATTTTTGACCTGCGTCGCGGCAATCGGCGAGCGATTCTGGCTCAATCGCGCCATGTTCAAAGCGATTCGCATCGGCGTGTTACTGCTGATACTGCTGGTCGTCGCGGTCAATTCGTGGCTATCGCAGGTGCGCAGCACCGACTGGGACAACAGCCTGTGGGTCAAGGTCTACCCGATCAACGCCGACGGCAGTGACGCGACGGCGCGTTACATCGATACCTTGACGGTCAGGACCTTTGCCGAGATCGAGACGTTCGTCGCGCGCGAAGCCGGGCGCTACGGCAGGCAGATCGAACGGCCGGTCCGCCTCGAGCTCGGCAGGGAGATCGGCGAACAGCCGCCGCAGCTCGGCGCGCGCCCCAACGTATTCAGCGTAATGCTCTGGTCGCTCAAGATGCGCTGGTGGGTCGGCAGCGTTACCGATCCGCAGGACGACATCGAGCCCGACGTCAGCATTTTCCTGCGCTATCACCAGGCCGCCGAATCGCTGGTACTCGAAGATTCCGTGGGCGTCAGGAAAGGCATGTTCGGCGTCGTCAACGCGTTCACGGGCCGCCGTCATGCCGGCCGCAACAACGTCGTCATCGCGCACGAGTTCCTGCATACGATCGGTGCATCTGACAAGTATCGGTTCGGCACGGGCCAGCCCAACGACCCGGACGGGCTCGCCGAGCCCGACCGCCGCCCGCTCTATCCGCAGCGCTTCGCCGAAATCATGGGCGGCCGCATCGCGCTGGCCGACGACGACGCCGTCATTCCGCGCAACCTGAGCTTCGCCGTGATCGGCTCGCTCACCGCTCGCGAGATCGGACTGTCCGACTGAACGGAACTTCCGCTGCGCGTGCCGGCGCGGAAATTTCCCGAGTTCGCGCGTAAGATCGGCTGATGCCGAATGAAAACCACGCGCCGATAGCGGCGGCCGGG
>JBFISV010000141.1:0-6464 GCA_041608415.1 Woeseiaceae bacterium | reverse complement strand
CTCGGCCAGCGCGCGCATCGGCGGCTCGCCGGACAGGTCGAGAAACTCGGCATGCCCGAATCGCTCGCTGGCCTCGCCCTCGCCCGAGGTTTCGATGTCGCATGACCACTGCACCGGGATGACCGCGTACGGCCGCGTGCCGGCCCAGAACGGCACGGCCGGCGCGATGGTCTCGAAATCGAGGTAGTAGCGCGGGTAGTCGAGCGCGTCGAGCGCTTGTTTCGCCGGGGACAGAATCTCGGCTTCGCCCGAAGACGTGATGCGGTGAATGCGCATCTGCGTGGGCGCGTCGATTTGCTCGATGTCCACGTCGCGGATGTCACGCCAGCCGAGCGCGACGTAGGTGCCCAGCTTCTCCTTGCTGCCACCGAGCCCCGCGATCGGGTACTCGGCATCGCCCGGCCAGCAGTAATTGACGAACTGGCAGTCGTACGGGTTGCTGCACTGCGCGCCGACGCGCACGTCAGGCATGGGGCCGCTTATGGCATCTCGCGCGTGCGCGACCAGTTCGATGACGGACGGCTCGAGCGCCTTTACCTGGTCCGTGATGTCGTGTTCGACCAGCAAGCCCGCGTAATCGCCATTGCCCGGATAAACGAACTGGTTGTCGATATGCGCGAGTGCGATCGAGGTGACGTCGAGTCCGGCGCCGCGCATGACCCAGTCCTGGATCGCGCAGTCGAGCACGTGGTAGTCCTTGATCGAGGTCGAAGCCTTGACCTCGACGGCGCGCCAGCCGTCACCATCGGGCAGCAGGACATCGACCCGCACGAGCACGCGCTCGTGCTGGAACGTCGCCTCGAAAATCGGCACGCGGGCACCGCCCGCGAGCAGCGCCTTCGTCTTGTCGAGCATGAGCTGCATGCGGCGATTGAACTCGACCTCGACCGCGTCGGCCGTGCCGTAAAGCTGCTGTGCGACCCTGCCGACGTCGTGGCCCGTGGCCCACAAAGCCTCGGTTTGCGCCGTCACCTCGCCCCACTCGGGGTGGTGTTTCTCGAGGTGCGCTTTTTTCGCACACTGCCAGGCCGAGATCAGCCGCGACTTCGAGAGAAAGGGTTTCACAGGCCCGCTCCACGGAACCCGCGTGCCGTGCCCGCATGCACGGCGGCGAGCACCGCTGGCGAAAGCCGTCCGGTCATCGCCCGGTGCATCGAGGAACCCGTCCGCCGCATCATCCGCCGAGGAAATCGGCCTTGCCGATGTCCAGCCCGTTGTGCCGCAGCAGGTTGTATGCCGTGGTCATGTGAAAATAAAAATTCGGCAGAACGAAACCGAGCAGGTAGCGTTTGCCGTCCAGGTTGAGCGTGCGGTCGCGCAGCCTGAGCTCGATCTCGCGATCCTCGCTGCCTTCGAACTGCTGCGGCTCGAACGTGGCGAGATAGTCCCGCGCTTTTTGGATTCGCGCCTGCACGTCGGCGAAGCTTTGCTCATCGTCCGGCCACTTCGGAATATCCGTGCCGCTGAGCCGGGCGGCGCAGCTCTTCGCCATGTCCGTCGTCACCTGGATTTGACAGATGAAGTCCCGCATGTCCGGAAAGAGACGGGCGTGCAACAGGGCCGGGTGTTCGATGTCCCGGGCGTCGGCATAGGCCTCCGCTTTGGAGACGATATTGTCCAGGTTTTTCAGCATGCGGCCCATGCTGCCGATACTCATATCGTAGACCGAGATAGTCATGTCGAAGTCTCTGTTTAATCTACCAGTAGTCGTCCGCCAATATCGCAATAATCGCGCGCATTGCCAATAGCGCGAACGAATGATCGCCCGCGATCGGGCATCTCGTTTAAACTGCCCGGCCAGGAACCCATTGGCGGGAACAGGCAATGTTCGACTCCGGGCAACTCGGCGCACTCACGATTTTTGCGGCAACGATCGGAATCAGCTTGCTGGGCCTCTATCGTGCGCCGCGCATCGTCGATCGGTGCCTGTTTCGGCCGTATTTTTTCCTGCGCAAGCAACAGTACGACACGATGATCCTGAGCGGCTTCGTGCATGCCGATCTCGGCCACCTGCTGTTCAACATGTTTACGTTCTTTTTTTTCGCATTCCCCTTCGAGCGCTTCATCGGCACCGTGCCCTTTCTCAGTCTGTATCTCGTGGGACTGGTCGCGAGTCATCTGTGCACCTGGTTCAAGCACAAGGACAACGCCGGGTACGCTTCGCTCGGCGCATCGGGCGCGATATCGGCGGTGCTGTTCGCCTACATCGTCTATTTCCCGACGACGTCGCTGATCATCATCCCGATACCGATACCGATACCGGCCTGGCTGTTCGCGGTGGGCTACGTCGGCTACTCGTACTGGGCCTCGCTGAAGGCCCGTGGGCGCATCAATCACGACGCGCATTTGTGCGGCGCGCTGAGCGGACTCGCGTTCGTGGCCGCGACGGACGCCGCCGCCATCGCGAGTTTCATAGCCAATTTCACCGCGAAATTCACCTCGATGTCCTGACACCGGCGCGGACACGCACGAAGGTCCCACGGCTCGTTGCAGGACCTGCACCAGCTGCCCGGGCCTGACCGCCACCGGGCCAGCCGGGGTCGACGGTACTGGGCTGAGCGTAAAACTCCATCGGCCCGCGCATGATACGGGCGGGTGAAACCTGGGAGGCGATTATCTGTGCGTCGATTCTAGGATGCAGGCACCGGAGTCATGTACAGCTGCACGAGCAAGATCGTGTCCATGTAGGCGTGCGCGAGAACGAGCACCCACAGGTTGCGCCCGACGATGAGGTACGCGACGGCGAGCGCCAGGCCCATGAACGTCGTCTGCACGATACCGGCCAGGCCCCAGCCGAAGTGAATCAGGCCGAACACGACCGCGCTGACAGCGACTGCCGCCCTCCAGGCCCATTTCCCTGCGCCGCCCATCTCGGCGATGCGCGTCATGAGAAAGCCGCGGTAAATGGCTTCCTCGCCGAACGACGAGACGACGTATACTCCGGCCAGCGCGAGCAACAGCATCGGCAGATTGCCCTGCAAATACGCGTAACTGCTCATGTCAGCGGGCGTGGGCCGGCCGACGATCATGCCCATCAGGATAGCGCCCACGACGAACGCGAGCAGGGCGGCGAGGAACACGACGACCGACTGCACGGCGACGCGCAGCAGAGCCCGGCGATCAACGCGAGTGAATGCCAGGCCGAAATGCGCCCAGGTCTGATTCCTGAGACGCAATCCGAGCCAGACTGTGGCCAGCATCATCACATTGGCTACCCAGATCACGAGCTGCCGTGCCAGGGTGCCGTCACCGACGATCTTCCACCCGGCCGCGATGACAAGCACCGCGACGACGATAACGATCGCAAACTCGGCAATGTTTATCGCCGCGCGGCTCCGGCCGCCGAACGTTCCGTTGCTCATTCGATTCCCCCTTGGCAACATTGGCCCGGTGCCATCAACCCATTGGCTCGCTGCCTTGCGGGACGCACCGCCCATCTACCGCACATACAGCGCGAGATGAAGTCTTGTTTCTTGTTTTGAAAAACGGCACTCGATTGCGTTGCGCCACGGCGCTCACGATACCAGCGACCCCTGGCAGCGATCAACGGGCGCCGCGGCACCCTCGAACCGAGGCCGGGCGACATATCCGGGAATGCACGCGAAGCTGCCGGCAGTGGCCTGCATCGAACCCCCCTGTGCGGCTCCGGCAATGTGGAGCATGCACCTTTTTATCGCTCGTTCCCGGCCCGTACGACGAGCGGCCATCGCCGTCCGGTGCGATTCCACGATAATGTCGGCGGGCGTGTCCGGTATACTGCGCCGTCTATTCCCGAAGGCACACCCGATATGTTCACCGCCAATTTATCGATGAAATCTTTTCTGCGCGCTCGAGTTTTCCCTATGTGCGTGGCCCTCGCGCTGCTTGCGGCCACCGGCAGCGCGTCGGCCGGATGGCTCGACAAGCTCAAGGACCTGATTTCGAAGGACGACGACAAAGAGCAGGTACTGAGCACGGACGAGGTCGGCGGCGGGCTCAAAGAGGCGTTGCGGGTCGGAACGCAGAACGTGATCGCCAACCTGGGCGCCGTCGACGGCTTCAATCTCGACCGGCACGTTCACATACCGCTGCCCGGGCAGCTCGGCGAAGTTCGCGACGTGCTCGGCAAGATCGGCATGGATTCCATGCTCAACGACCTCGAAACGCGCCTCAACCGCGCGGCCGAGGTTGCGGCGCCCAGGGCGAAGCGACTGTTCATCGCCGCCATCAACGACATGACGCTCGACGACGTCATGGCAATCTATGACGGCCCGGAAGACGCGGCGACGCAGTATTTCAGGTCCCGCATGTCGGCGCCGCTCGCCCTCGAGATGAAGCCTGTCGTCGAGGAAAGTCTCGCCGACGTCGGTGCCGCCCGCTCGTACGACGCTGCAATGGAGCGCTACAATTCGGTGCCCTTCGTGCCGAAAGTCGAGACCGACCTCAGCGATTATGTCGTCGACAAGGGCATGGACGGCATCTTCTTTTATCTCGCCAGGGAAGAGGCCGCGATCCGCCGGGATCCGGCGAAGCGCACCACGGAACTGCTCAAGCGCGTTTTCGGGAAGTAGGCCAATTCGTGGCACTGCGCTGGCGAGCCATTTTGCCGGCGTCAGTTGAACTGGTAGGAGACTCCGACGGAGAGCATCGAAACGTCGGTATCGTCGAGATCGTACAGCTCGTATTCCCCGCGGATCTTGACGGGCCCTAACCCGAACCGCAGGCCCAGGCCGTAGCCGATATCCGAGCCGTCATCGCTCGCGGCCTGGCCGAGCAGATCGGCTTCGACGTCCCATGCGATGTAGCCTATCTTACCGAACAGCTCGACGAGTCCCGTATCGAGTGCCGCGATACCCCAGACATTCACACCCGTCGTGTCAACCGTCAATTCGCCCAACGCCGTGCTGATACCGGGTGTTCCGAAATCGACGTAACCGGCCTCGATACCCAGTCCAATGACAGGTAAGTCGAAGTTGTAACCGGCGAATACCTTGAGGGCGGTATCGTCTTCGTCGATGCGCGACGGCAATGCGGGTATCGCGAGGCCCGTCAGGTCTGCCTCGATCGTCGCGCCCCCTGCGCTGGCGCCGATATAGAAGCCGCTGTCTGCCTCCGCCGGGTTCGGAACGGATACAGCCGCCATGGCAAGCGCGCAGACTGCTGCGGCGTTCGATCGATGAGAACTATTCATGCTTTGCTCCAAATTGTCACACTCTGCTCCATGTTGCTCCAACAGGGCCACGACAGTCGACGACCGACGTCGCAGTATTGGTTTCAACGAATGGATGCGACAAGCTCCTGACAGGACGTCAGGTCGAGGCCCGCCATCGTGCTGGCCGTTACGCCACGCTCCAGGTCGTGGCCGTTATCGACGATGAGCGCGGCGCGCGAAAAGTCCTGCTGCGTGGTATTTTCGCCGGGAACTGCAATACAGGTCAGCCCGGCTGCGAGCGCGGCCTGCACTCCCGAGTCGCTGTCTTCGATGGCGACGGCATTGACGCGCGGCACGCCCAGCGCATCGAGGCAGCGAAAATAAACTTCCGGGTGTGGTTTGGCGCAGTCTACCGATTCCTTGTCGAGTATTACGTCGAAGCTTTCCGTGTCGAGGTCGCTCGTATCGACGAGCGTGAACACGTTCGACCGCAGCGTCGTCGATGCGATTGCGATCCTGACGTCCGAGTTCTTCGCTTTGTTGATGAGGTTGCGCACACCGGGACGTGATTCCAGGCGGTTCGATGCCAGCGCCCGCTGGAACAGCGCAGTCTTGCGCTCATGTATGGACCTCACCAGGTTTTCCGGAAAAATCGTGTCGGCGACCTGTGTGGAGTGATAATGACGGATGCGATTGCGCCCGCCGGAGACCGACAGCAGGTAGCGGTAGGTTTCTCTGTCCCAGTGCCATGGGACGCCGAACTCGGCGAATGCGTCATTGAATGCGCTGCGCTGCAGCTCTGACGTTTCCACCAATGTGCCGATGCCGCCGAAGATGATTGCCCTGATGCCCATCGATCGAATACTCGTCTTGCCAGATGCTCGCAGAGTACCCAAACCCGGCGCAGGGTTCTGTAACAAGCTGTTTCGACTGCGACGCTTGTGTCACCGTGGCAGTACGCGCCGCCTTCGAAGCGGCTTCAATCGTCCCACACGTTCGCTTCTGCGAGGAAATCGGAACGCTGCGGTCGAACCACGCAAAACCGGTGACCGGTCGGCGCCTCCAACACCCACCAGGACTTGATCTGCGCAATGCGCACGGCGCCGAGCTTTTCCAATCGCTGCACTTCCGCTTCGATGTCGTCCGTCTCGATATCGACATGCACTCGACTCGGATGCTCCACTCGCTGTAATTCGATATGCAGATCGTTCGGACCCGTGTCGAGGAGCACATAGTTGTCGTCGGCCGGGTCGGACGAGGCGCGTACACCGTAGCCGAGCGCCTGGCGCCAGAATTCTGTTGCATCCTCCAAATCGTCCGATTTACAGTCGAT
>JBFISV010000140.1:0-6478 GCA_041608415.1 Woeseiaceae bacterium | reverse complement strand
GCGGCCGTGTATTCGGCGAGCGACGAGGTTGCCGACGCGAGGGCATTCGCCCAGGGGCTGCAGAAGCGCCTGGAACAGGCACATGACGTGCAGTTTCTGATGAACACCGAAGTCCGCGAGATCGCCGTAGAGAAGGGCCGCGTCACCGGCGTGCACTGTGGCGAATTTGTCGCGGCGGATGCCGTGATCGTGTCCGCGGGCGCATGGAGCGACGCGCTGCTGCGCCGCCTCGGCATCGCATCGCATATCTATCCCGTGCGCGGCTTCAGCGTCACTTTACCGGTCGGCAGCGCGGCGCCATCGGCCAGCGTGACCTCGCTTACGAATCGTTTCGTTATGAGCCGCCTCGACGGCCGCATGCGCATCGCGGGTTTCACGGACTTCGACGGCTACAGTACGGCCCGCGATGCGGAGCGCATCGACACGCTCGTCGACACCGCGCGCCGTGTCGCGCCCGCCGCCGCCGACTACGGCAGCGCACAGATTCATCCCTGGGGCGGATTCCGGCCCATGACGCCGAGCGGCCGTCCCGTGGTCGGACCGACCAAAGTCCCGGGGCTTTTCCTCAACACCGGGCACGGCATGCTCGGCTGGACGCTCGCGTTGGCGACGGGCAAGGCCACGGCGGACGCGGTTCTCGGCGCGCGATGAGGGGGGTGAGATGATGCGAGGTTCCTGGCGCCTGTGGCTGATCGCGGGGGGTGCCAGCATCCTTGCGGCCTGCGCCGTCGGCCCGCGCGTACCGGCGGGGCAGCCCTGTGTTGCAAAAGCAATGACCGTGACCGATCAGTTCGACGGTGCGCGCCGCGGCGCCTGCCGGGTCGTCTCCGCGCGTCACGTCGAGCTTCATATCCACCCCGAGAGCGCGCCGCCCATCAACGACAGCCCGTGGTTCGCGTTTCGCATCGACCCGAGGGCCGGCGGCACGGCGCTGATCACGCTGCGTTACAAGGACGGGCACCACCGCTACCGGCCGAAGCTCAGTGTCGATGGCCGAACCTGGCATCCGCTGGCGGAGTCGGCCGTCTCCGTATCCGGCAACGGCCGTCGCGCGAAATTCGCCGTCCCGCTGACCGACGGGCCTGTCTACGTAGCGGCCCAGGAATTGATCACGCCACCGGTCTACGACGCCTGGAACCGCCACATCGCCGAAGCCTCCGCCGCAACGCTGTCCGAACTCGGCAGGTCCCGCAACGGCCTGCCGATTTATCGTCTGGATGCCGGCGCCGAAAGCAATCGCGACATTCTGTTCATCACGGGCCGGCAGCACCCGCCCGAGGTGTCCGGCGCCTTTGCCTTCTTTGCGTTCGCCGAGACGCTGCTCGCCGATACCGATCTTGCACGCAGGTTCATGAGCCGATTTCGCCTCGTCGCAATCCCGTTGCTGAATCCCGACGGCGTCATCGCCGGCCACTGGCGGCACAACCTCGGTGGCGTCGACCTGAACCGAAACTGGGGTCCGTTTACGGAGCCCGAGACACAGCTCGTGCGGGATCTGCTCGCGGAACTCGACGCCGGCGGCCACCGCATTCGCTTCTTTCTCGACTTTCACTCGACCAAGCGCAACGTGTTCTACACGCAGAACGACGACTTCGTGACCGAGCCGCCCGGCCTCATGCACGAGTGGCTCGAGCGCGCCGCGAAGAGGATTGAGAACTACGAGTTTACGAACCGCAGGAACCCGGTTTCCGAGCAGGCCAATTCGAAAAACTACATGTACACGCGTTATCGCATACCGACGGCCACCTACGAGGTCGGCGACGAGACAGATCGCGAGGCCGCCCGGGACGCCGCGCGGATTTTTGCCGAGGAGCTCATGCTGTTGTTACTCGAGCAGGACTATTGATGCCATGAAGCGGCTGCTGATCCCGGTCCTGCTAGCGGCATGCCAACCGCCCGATCCCGCGCCGCACTACGATGTACTGCTGCGCGGCGGCATGGTGTACGACGGCACGCTGACAGACGGCGCGCGAACGGATATCGGCGTGCGCAATGGCCGCATCGCGAGCACCGATGCGGCGGCGGACGCGACGGCCGATACGCTCATCGACGCGACGGGCATGCTCGTCATGCCGGGTTTTATCGACCCGCATACGCACGCGCGGCGCACTCTCGCGGATCCGCGCACGAATGCCAACGTTAACTACCTGACCCAGGGCGTCACGACCGTGTTCATCGGCAATGACGGCTACGGCGTGCCGGACCGCGAGAAGACGCTCGGCCTGTTCGAAAGGCAGGGCATCGGCACGAACGTCGCGGTGCTCGCGGGCCACGGTAAGATACGGAAGCGAGTGATGGGGCTCGAGGACCGGCATGCCACGTCCGAAGAGATCGCCGCGATGCAGGCGATACTCGCCGCCGAGATGCAGGAAGGCGCGTTCGGGCTGTCGACGGGTCTGTTTTACGCCCCCGGCAGTTACGCCGATACGCGCGAGGTCATCGAGCTTGCGAAAACGGCCGCGCAGCACGGCGGCATTTACGACACGCACCTGCGCAGCGAGAGCTCCCACGCGGACGGCCTGCTCGCCGCGATCGACGAGGCGATCGCGATCGCGCGCGAGGCGCGGATCGGCGTGCACATCTCGCACCTCAAGGCCCTCGGCAAGGACATGTGGGGCCAGGGCGACGCCATCATCGCGCGCGTCGAGGCTGCGCGCGCCGAAGGTCTCGACGTGACGGCGAACCAGTATCCGTGGCGCGCCTCGGGCACGCGCTTCTCGAACGCACTGGTGCCGCGGTGGGTCATGGCCGACTCGACGGAGCGCATGCGCGCACGCCTTGCAGACCCCGAGCTCGGCCCGCGCATACGCGAGGAATTGGCGCGCAATCTCGAGCTGCGCGGCGGCCCCGACGCAATGCTCGTGACGGCCGCCGACAGTCCCTGGCGCGGCCGGACGCTCAGCGACATCGCGACGGCGATGGAGACCGACCTCGTGAGCGCCGCAATCGCCGTCATCGTCGACGGCGATCCGTCGATTGCGTCGTTCGTCATGCACCCGGACGTGATAAACGCGCTCGCCGTGCAGCCCTGGGTCATGACGGGCTCCGACGGCTCCTCGGGGCATCCGCGGCTGTACGGCACCTACCCGAAAGCCTGGGCCGATCTCGTCGAGTCCGGGAAGCTTTCGATTCCGCGCTTCGTCCATCGCAGCTCGGGCCTCGTCGCGGAGACGTTCGGGTTGTGCGATCGAGGCTTCATTCGCGAGGCGGCCATTGCCGACATCATCGTCGTCGATGGGACGCGATTTCGGAGCAATGCCACTTACGAGGCACCGACCGAACTCAGCGAGGGCATCGCGTATCTGCTCATAAACGGTGTTATCGTAATCGACGACAATCGCTACGACGGGGCGCTCGCAGGCCGGGTGCTCGACGCCAAGAACTGCCATGACGGAACCTGACCCGGACGAATCGGCGACATCACCGATCCAGAGATACCTGTGGGCCGGCATTCTCGGCTTCTGCATCGTCGTCGCGTGGTACTCGACGACGCTGGATCCGGCCCGCGTGACAGAGCAATCCCACTATGGCCTGCTTTCCATCGTCCCGGCGGTCGCGGCGCTCGGCATCTGCTTTTTGACGCGCAACGTCATTCTCGCGCTGTTCATGGGCGTCGTGATCGGCGGGCTCGTAACGATGGACTACAACATCATCCAGGCGTTCCTGATCCCGGCGATCGGCACGCCGCGTTTCGCCGAGATACTCCTTGTTTACCTGTGGGCGCTCGGTGGGCTGCTCGGCATCTGGAACCGCAACGGCGGCGCCTGGCATTTCGCGACCTACATCTCCGAGAATTTCGTCAAGTCGCGGCGCTCGGCGCTGTTCTTCACGTGGCTCATGGGCGTCATCTTTCACCAGGGCGGCACGATCAGCACGGTGCTGACCGGCACGACCGTGCGCCCGGTGGCCGATCGGGAAAAAGTCGCGCACGAAGAGCTCGCCTACGTCGTCGACTCGACGGCGTCGCCCGTCGCGACCATCATCCCGATCAACGTCTGGCCGTTCTATGTCGCCGGGCTCATCGCGATTCCCTCGATGAGCCACATCGCACCCGATGCCGAAACCGCCCGGACCCTGTTTTACCGCGCCATCCCGTACAATTTTTACGGCTGGTTCGCGATCACGTTCACGCTGTTGTTCGCGCTCGGCAAGCTGCCGTTCATGGGCAGGGCAATGCGCGCGGCACGCGAACGCGTACTCACGACCGGGGAGCTGGACGCACCGGGGGCCGCGCCGATGCTGTCGAGGGAGCTCACGACCGTCAACGTACCGGACGGCTACCAGCCGTCGTTGCTCGATTTCTTCGTGCCGATACTCACGCTGATGAGCGTCGCGGTCATTCCGTATTTCTTCATCGGCAGGACGCCGATTTTCGAGGCGTTCGGGCTTGCGCTCGTCAGCGCCATCGTGCTGTCGATCGTTCGCGGCATGCCGCTCAGGACTGCGTTCGAAGGCCTCGTCGACGGCATCAAGGGCGTGACCGTCGGCGCGATCATTCTCGCGCTGGCCGTGACGCTCGCCAAGGTCTCGGACTCGGTCGGCGCGTCGGCCTGGACCATCGACACGAGCGCCGACGCGCTCGCGAACATGCCCTACATCCTTCCCGGGCTGCTGATGCTGATCTGCATGCTGACGTCGTTTTCGATCGGCTCGTCCTGGGGCACGTACGCCGTGGTGTTTCCGATCGCACTGCCGCTCGCGTACACGATATCGTCCGACCCGACCTTCGTCACGATCTCGTTCGCCGCCATACTCGGCGGTGCCGTGTTCGGCGACCAGTGCTCGCCCATCTCCGATACGACGATCCTGGCGTCGCTCGCCTGCGGTGCGGACCTCATGGACCATGTCATCACGCAGCTGCCCATGGCGCTCACGGCGGCCGGCATCGCTGTCGTGCTGTATACGGGTATCGCGCTCGTCGTCCTCTGAGCTGCCATCCGCATAGCGCGGGCAGGCACATGCTATATAATGAGTCGCCTGCGCGCCGACTCCTCTCGGGCGCCGATGACAGCTCCGGAGCCGTATCTTGAAACGCGACAAGAAAATCAATCGGGACCAGAAGTTCTTCGACCTGTATTCGCTCGTGATCGGAGCGCTCGCCGCGGTCGCGCTCGCCATCCTCGTGCTCGCGATGAAGTTGTCCGACCTGACGCAGGGCGTTTACACGCAGGATACGGCGGAATACCAGGCGGCGGTGGCCGAGCGCATACGCCCGCTCGGCCAGGTGTACCTGCCCGGCGAGGAGATGGCCGCGGCCGCGCCGACGGTCGAGACGGCCGAGGAACCCGAGCCCGTCGCCACAGCGATGACTGGGCCGCAGGTCTACAACAGCGCCTGCATTGCCTGTCACGGCAACGGCGTTGCCGGTGCGCCGATCACGGGCGATGTCGGCGCCTGGTCGGCGCGCATCGCCAAGGGCGCCGACGTGCTCTACGACCACGCGATCAACGGCTTCCAGGGCGAGGCCGGCGTCATGATCGCAAAAGGCGGGCGCATGGACCTGTCCGACGGCGAGGTAGAGGCTGCGGTCGACTACATGATCGCCGAGTCGCGGTAGCGCGCGCCCGAACCTGCGTCATTGCGACGCTGATGACGACGAGCAACGGTACCGCGTGACCCGACGAAGGACGCCAGCGATTCGATCGCTCAATCAATGCAGTTGTAAGCCCCTCAGGTGGAGCGCCTCCGCGAGCTGCGGCGGTCGAATCGAAGCCTCCCCCGCGAGATCCGCAATCGTGCGTGCGACCCGCAGCACGCGCTGATAGCCGCGCACGGACAACGCAAACTTTTCCGCCGCGCCGTCGAGCAGCAGCCGCCCGTCGTCGTCGAGCTCACAGTGCTGCCGTATGCCGTCTCCGTGCAAGCGCGCATTGCATACACCGCTGCGCGCAAGCTGCCGTTCGCGTGCTCGCGCAGCGCGCTGCCGCACGCTCTCGCTCGACTCGCCGGCCGCGCCTGCGCCGTGCAGCGCGTCCACCGGCGGGCGGCCGACCTCGACGTGCAGGTCGATGCGATCCAGTAACGGCCCCGAGATCCTGCCGCGGTAACGGCTGACCTTCTCGGCGCTGCAGCCGCATGCGCCGCAGGGATCGCCGAGGTAGCCGCACGGGCACGGGTTCATCGCCGCGATGAGCTGGAACTTCGCTTCGAAGTCGGCCTGCCGGCCCGCTCGCGAGATCGTGATCCTGCCAGCCTCGAGCGGCTCGCGCAGCACTTCGAGCACGTTGCGATTGAATTCCGGCAGCTCGTCGAGGAACAGCACGCCGTTGTGCGCGCGCGATACCTCGCCGGGCCGCGGCTCCGAGCCGCCGCCGACGAGCGCCGGCGCCGATGCCGTGTGATGCGGTGCCCGGAACGGACGCTGCCGCCAGCCGTCGAGGTCCAGCGGGATGCCGAGCACCGACTCGATCGCGGCCGTCTCGATCGCCTCGTGCGCCGACATCGGCGGCAGGATGCCGGGCAGGCGCTCCGCGAGCAT
>JBFISV010000139.1:0-6488 GCA_041608415.1 Woeseiaceae bacterium | reverse complement strand
GCTGCCAGACGTGTGAAAACGCGCCACGGATCGTTTCGTCGGGAAAACGGTGCTCGAACAGTCCGCGCGCGACGGCGATACCGGGAGCGGGGACGTGCACGCCGACCCGGTCCGTGTCGAAGTCACCCATCGCTTCCTCGGTCGTCCACGTTGACGTGAAGAGATCGACCATCGCCTGTTTGCCCGCGACGATGCGGCTGCCGAACAAGAGCGACAGTTCGGCGTGGTCAGCATAGGCATCGAGGTATGCCGCCATGTTGCCGGCGTTCCAGTCCGTCGAGAGGCGCCCGGTCAGCTCCAGGATCTCGTCCTCGATCGCCCCCGGTGCGGCAGGACTCAGTGCGGCCACGAGCGACGCCTTGTCGTAGTACTCGCGCCACTCGTCGATCTTGCCGTCGGAAATTTCCATGACCCCGACCACGGGTATGCGCGAATGTTTGCCTTTGTAGACGAAGTCGTCGACGCGTTCGAGTACGACGACGTCGCCCACGATGCCTTTGTTGACGATCTCGAGTTCGATGCGTTCCAGTCCGCCGACGAGCGCGGTCAGTCGCTCGCTGATGACATCCCTGCCGACGACCGGTTCGTTCATTACGCTGTGCAGCACGCCGTCGTCGGCAAACAGGCCGAATGCCCGGTCCCAGTCCATGCGGTTCCACGCATCGATCATTTCTTCGGCCACGGCGAGTTTCTCGACATCCTGATCCGACATCTCATTCGCGCAGCCGAGGATTCCACTCGATAACAATACCAGTACCACGATTATTTTTCGCACAGGTCTCTCCTCATACGGCGGGTTCGCCGGATTATGTCGCGTTGATAATGTTCGCCAATTTTTTCGATTAACTTGTATAATAAGACTAACTTGAGATTCTGGCCGAAGCCAGTCCCGGAACGATCGCGGCCGGCAGCGATTGCGCGGCGGTCCCGGGCGTTCGCCACCCTGGAACGATTCATGGCCGTCGACCGCGTAGCGAAAATCGCGCCCACACTGACTTTGCACGACCATCCGTACCTGACCGGCGCGTGGACACCGAACTTCGACGAGTACAACGCCACCGACATGGAAGTCATCGGCGAGATTCCGGCCGACATCGACGGCGTCTATTTGCGAAACACGGAGAACCCGATCCACGAGCCGATCGGCCGCTATCACCCGTTCGACGGCGACGGCATGATCCACATGATCCGCCTCGAGCACGGCAGGGCCGAATATCGCAATCGCTTCGTGCGGACCAAAGCCATGCAGGCGGAACTCGCAGCCGGCCACTCGCTCTGGGCCGGCCTCATGGAGCACCCGTCGCGGTCCTTGCGGTCCGGCTGGGGCGCCCAGGAAGGGCTCAAGGACGCCTCGTCGACCGACGTGATCGTGCATGCCGGCCGGGTCCTGTCGACGTTTTACCAGTGCGGGGAAGGCTATCGACTCGACCCGTATACGCTCGAGCAGCTGGGTACGGAGCGCTGGGTGCCGGCCGACGGCATTTCCGCGCATCCGAAGCTCGACGCCGGGACGGGTGAGCTACTGTTCTTCAACTACTCGAAACATGCTCCATACATGCACTACGGCGTCGTCGGCGCGGACAACGAGCTCGCCCACTACGTCCCGATCGAGCTGCCCGGTCCGAGGCTGCCGCACGACATGGCGTTCACGAAAAACTACGCGATCGTGAACGACCTGCCGCTGTTCTGGGACGCCGGGCAACTCGAGCGCAAGAATCACATCGTGCGCCTGCACCGCGGGCTGCCGAGCCGCTTCGGCGTCATACCGCGCAGGGGGCGACCCGAAGACGTCAAGTGGTTCGAGGCGGAGCCGACGTACGTGCTGCACTGGATCAACGCGTGGGAAGAAGGCGACGAGATCGTGCTCGACGGCTATTTCCAGGAGCACCCGGAACCCGACAACTACCCGGGCGCACCGAGCGGCTACGAGCGCATGATGGCGTACCTCGACCAGGGCCTGCTGGGGCCGCGCATGCACCGGTGGCGCTTCAACCTCGAATCGGGCGAAACGCGCGAAGAGCGCCTCGACGACCGCACGCTGGAGTTCCCGACGATCAACCTCGGCTACGCCGGTCGCAGGAATCGCTACGCATACAGCTCCGTGCCCAAACCGGGCTGGTTTTTGTTCACGGGCTTCGTCAAGCACGATCTCGAGACGGGCCGTTCCTCGGAGATAGATCTCGGCGCGCATCGCTACGGCAGCGAGGCCGGCTTCGCGCCGCGCATCGGTGCGCGGGCCGAGGACGATGGCTATCTCGTGACGTTTGTAACCGACCTGGAACGAGATCGCTCCGAATGCCTCGTCATCGATGCGGCGAGCTTCGATTCCGAGCCCGTGTGCCGCATAGTCCTGCCGCACCGGATCTGCAGCGGCACGCACGCGACCTGGGCGGAGGGCGCAGCCATACGCAGATCGAAGGCACTGCACGCCGCCTGATCGCGTCCGGATGGCGCGGTCACGCCTCAGCCGGCTGCCGCAAAGCGCGCGAGAAACCCGTTGACCGCGTCGGGACACTCGAGCGGCAGCAGATGCCCCGCATTCTCGATGATCTCGAGCCTTGCCTGAGGAATGCGGTCTGCAAGAAATTGGTTGCCGCCGGGCGGCGTGACCGGGTCTTCGCTGCCGCACAGCACGCGCGTCGGACAGCGGATGTCGCTGAGCAACGCGCGGCAGTCGGGACGCTCCATGGCGGCGAGCTGCTGGCGCGCGAATTCCTCGGCGCCGAGTTCCTCGCCCATGTTTATCAGTACGCGGCGCGCATACGCCGCATGCGGGCCATCGGGCGCGACGACAAAACTCGCGACGTCCCGCAGCAACCCGGCATAGTCCTGCGCCGCCCTGTCGATGACGCGGCGTCGCTCAGCCCTCGTCGTTTCGTCATCCGCATACGGCGATGCGCTGATCAGCGCCAGCTTTTGCACGCGCTCCGGAAAACGCGTGACAATGTCGAGCGCGATGTAACTGCCGAGCGAAAACCCGACGACGAGCAGCGGGCCCTGCGGCGCTCGCGACAGCACGGCATCGCTCATCTCGCGGATCGATGCGCTGCCGCGGTAGTCCGCAATGTTGCAACGGTACGTGTCGCCGAGGTACTCGACCTGCGCGGCCCACAAGCGCTCGTTGTTCCCGAGCCCCGGGATCAGGAGCAGGGTAAGGGCCGCGCCGGCCGGCGCTTCGAGGGCACCCTCAGGCACCGCGACGCGCCCAGTACTCATCGAGATCCTTTTTGACCGACGGCGCGAGCAGGTACAGGCCCAGCACGTTCGCCAGTGCCATTGCAAAGACCATCGCGTCCGAAAAATCGAGGACGGCGTCGAGTTGTGTCGTGCAGCCGACGACGACGAACAGGCAGAAGATCGTGTTGAACGTGATCTTGGCCCAGCGCTTCGCGCCGAACACGTAGATGAATCCCTCGAGGCCGTAATACGACCACGAGATCATCGTCGAGTAGGCAAACAACATCACGACGATCGCGAGGACGTACGGGAACCACGGCAATGCGCTCGCAAATGCGCTCGACGTCAGTTCCACACCGCTGATCGAACCGTTGCCGACGAGCGCGGGGTCATAGACCGTGACCGTGATTACGAGCGCGGTCATCGTGCAGATCACGACCGTGTCGATGAACGGTTCGAGCATCGCCACGAAACCCTGCGTCAGCGGTTCCTTGGTTTGTACCGCGGCGTGCGCCACCGCGGACGAACCGATACCGGCCTCGTTGGAGAAAGCGGCGCGGCGAAAGCCCAGGATGATGACTGCAATGACGCCGCCCGTGACGCCCTGCGGCGAGAATGCGCCCGTGACGATCGCGCCGATCGCCCACGGCAGTTTCTCGACGTTCATCGCAATGACGACGAGCGCCGACGTCAGGTACAGCAGCGCCATGAACGGCACCAGCTTAGAAGTGACGCGCGCGATACTCTTGATACCGCCGACGATGACGAGAGCCGTCAATATTGCAAGCGCGGCGCCGAACATCCACGCGCGCTTATCGAAGAAGCTGCCTTCGCCGCCCGTGACGTTGACGAACTGGACGTAGGCCTGGTTCGCCTGGAACATGGCCGCGACGCCGATCGAGCCGATCATGATGCAAATGGCGTAATACCACGCCAGGACCTTGCCGAGCCGCGGCAGGTTGCGCTCCCGGAGGCCATTGTCGAGGTAGAACATCGGGCCGCCCGAGACCGAACCGTCGGCATTCATCTGCCGATATTTCACGCCGAGCGTGCATTCGACGAATTTCGATCCCATGCCGAGAAACCCGGCGACCATGAGCCAGAACGCCGCGCCCGGGCCGCCGATCGAAACGGCGACGGCAACGTGCGTGATGTTGCCGACGCCGACGGTGCCCGAGACCGCGGTCGCAAGTGCCTGGAAGTGCGACACTTCGCCGGGGGCTTGCGTGTCCTTGTCTTCCTTGCCGAGGACGATCCGCACGGCGTGCGCGAAACCGCGGATGTTGATGAAGCGCAGGTAGACGGTGAAAAACATCGCCCCGGCAATGAGCCACACGACGATGAGCTGGAGTTCGGCGCCGCCGATCGGGACCGACACGAATACGAAGTTCGACATGGCTTTGGCAACCGGCCTGAACGCGGCGTCGATCGACTCGTCAATACTTGCGCGGCACGTCAGCGGCGCGAGCATCAGCAGGAGTGCCTGCATGGTCTTTTCGATCATTTTCATAGTCGGTCTCGCTTAACTACGGATCCGCTCGCCGGTCGGGTCGTACCAGGGCGTAAGACTCGCAGCGGCCGCGTGACGCTGGCCTGCAATTTCGATTTCGTAGTCGCCGCTTTGCACGAATGCGGCGTCGATTGCTTCCTCGGCGTGCACGAAACCGAGGCCGACCGCGCACTCCAGAGTATGGCCATAGCTTGCGGACGTGACAAATCCGGCATGCCGACCGTTCCTGTAGACAGGTTCGTCGTGATACAGCAACGGCTCGGGGTCCCGCAGCCGCAGGCACAACAAGCGGCGGCGAACCTCGCCTGCTCGCTGTTTCTGCACGGCTTCGCGACCGATGAACTCGACGGCCTTGTTTATCGCTGTCGCGAAGCCGAGCCCGGCCTCGGCCGGCGTGTCGAGATCGTTGATGTCGTGGCCCCAGCTGCGATACCCCTTCTCGAGGCGACACGAATCGAGCGCGTGGTAGCCCGCGAGCCGCAGGCCATGATGGCGGCCCGCATCGCGAATGGCCTCGAATAGCGCCTGCGCCGATCCGACCGGTACGTAAAGCTCCCAGCCGAGTTCGCCCACGTAGCTTATCCGCTGAGCGAGCGCCTCGGTGCCGGCGATAGTGACGCGAGCCGCGGTGGCGAACGCAAACGCCGCATTGCTCCAGTTCTCGCCGGAAAGGCTCGCCAGCAAGTCGCGGCTGCCGGGCCCCATCACGCTGAGCACGGCATAGCGATCGGTGACGTCGGTCATTTCGCACCGCTCATCGGGGTGGACGTGCGTTTGCAGCCAGGTCCAGTCACGCCTCGCGGTCGCCGGGCTCGTGATCACCCGGAATGCGTCGGCATCGAGACGGGTGACGGTAACGTCTGCCTCGATCCCGCCGAGCTCGTTGAGCCACTGTGTGTACACGACGCGGCCGGGTTCTCTGTCGATATCGTTACTGCAGATACGCTGCAGGAAGTGGCAGGCGTCCGCGCCCCGCACTTCGAACTTCGCAAACGAGGACTGATCGAATAGCGCGACGGATTCGCGAACCGCGCGATGTTCGGCGCGCCACGGTTCGAAATAGTTGGAGCGCCGATAGCTGTATCGGTAGATTGCCTCGCTTCCCGGCGGCGCGAACCAATTGGCGCGCTCCCAGCCCGCCACGCTGCCGAAGCAGGCGCCTGCTGCCGCGAGATCGTCGTGCAGCGGGCTCATTCGAACGTTGCGTGAGGTCTCGTATTGTCGGTGCGGCCAGTGCGGTGCGTAAAGCAGTCCCAGCGTCTCGCTGACACGCTGCTCGATGTAGGACCGTTCGCTTTGAAATGGAAACGTCCGGCGTATGTCGACGTCCCAGATATCGGCCGGCGGGCGGCCGTCGGCGATCCACTCCGCCAGCAGTTTCCCGGCGCCGGCGGCCGACTGTATGCCGACCGAGTTGAAGCCCGCGGCCACGAAGAAATTCCCGAGCTCGGGCGCTTCGCCGAGCAGGTAATTGTCGTCGGGCGTAAAACTCTCGGGACCGTTGAAGAATGTCTGAATGCCCGTCGTCGCGAGGACAGGCACACGCTGCACGGCCCCCTCGAGCACCGGCGCGAAGTGATCCAGGTCTTCGGGCAGCTCGGTGAAACAGAAATCCTCGCCAATGCCGTCCATTCCCCACGGCTTGGCAACGGGCTCGAACGCGCCGATCAACAATTTTCCGGCTTCTTCCTTGTAGTACGCACAGCCGTCGAGGTCCCGCAACACCGGCAGATTTTTCGGCAAACGCGCGATGGGTTCGGTAATGACATAAAAGTGCTCGCAGGCATGCAGTGGAATGTTC
>JBFISV010000138.1:0-6568 GCA_041608415.1 Woeseiaceae bacterium | reverse complement strand
TGCCTACGAGAGCGACGACGTGGTCGATGTGGTCGAGCACGTCCGAAATGTCGGCGAACGGGTAGGGGCCGTGCGTCGCCGCCCAAATCGCGTCGTGCTGCTCATCGGCTTCGTCGTCGGACAGCTCCGGTTTGTCCGCGCGCCAGAGGTCTTCAGCGTCGGAGCGCTCGGTCGAATAGCGGTTGGCTTCCTCGGTCAAAAACGACGATCCGAAGTTGATCATGATGACGCCGCCGTTCGCGGCCAGCGCCTTTATCATCTCGTCGCTCATGTTGCGCTCGAAGCCCGGCGTGAAGTGACGCGCCGAGGAATGCGATGCGATGACGGGAACGTCCGTCACGTCGAGTACCTGCCAGAACGCGGCGTCGGATAAGTGACTGACGTCGACCATGATCCCCAGGCGGTTCATTTCCTCGACGACTGCAACACCGAATTCGCTCAGGCCCTGCCACTGCTTGTTGTCGTCGTAGGACGAATCGGAGATGTGGTTGCTTTTGCTGTGTGTGAGCGTGACGTAGCGGATGCCGCGCTCGTGAAAGTAACGCAACTCGGCAAGCGTGCGGATCGGGGAGCCGTTCTCCATGCCGAGCGGCAGCGAGATGAGGCCGGACCGGAACTGCTGCCGCGCTTCGTCTGGATTGCGTGCGATCGCGAACTTCTCGGGTGCGGCTGCGACCAGGGATTCGACGCTGTCGATGAGCTTCTCGGCAAGCTCGAACGACTCGCCTGCCGCCGCGCTTTTTGCCGACGTGTAAATCGACATGAAGGCGACGTTGAGACGGCCCGCAACCGCGCGCGGATAGTCGAAGTCGCCGTCATCGGCGGCGACCGAGAGATCGGCCGGCCGCTCGTGCAATCGATAGGGTACGTCGATGTGCGTGTCGACGATGATGCTGTCGCGTGCGAGCGCAAGCGCCGCGTCGTCGTCGCCCCGCAATGGCGGCGTCGTCGTGCCGCAGCCCGCGCCCAGCAGCGCGACCATTGCGGCCGCTGCGGTAAATCTCGCCATCATTCAGTCATCCGCGTGCTTGAAAAGGACGCCGATTGTAACCATAGTCCGGTGCGTGAGACACCGCTCCCGTGTATCGCAGGGGCACGGGTCAGGAGCAGAGCGATGACTGATGACAGCAATCCGCCGAATGATGGCGCAAATGATGGCGTGGCCGGTGCAGGCAGCGGCGCGGCAATGCAGGAAAATCTCAAGTCGAAGTCGACCTGGCTGCGACTCGTGTTCATGGTCGTGCTGTACGTGTTATGCGGCCTCGCGTCGCTGGTGGCGTCGTTCGTCGTCGCGCTCGGCTTCCTTTGGGTGCTGTTCACGGGCGAGGCCAACGAGCGGCTCAAGCATGCGGGGCAGGGCATCGCGAACTACGTCTGCCAGATCATCGAATACCTGACGTACAACTCCGAAGTGCGCCCCTTTCCCTTCGATGCGGAGTGGCCGTCGGAGAAGCCGGCCGCGCCACACGCGAGCCCCGCCGGGCTAGACTGACAGCTCGCGCTGCGAAGGCTGCCAGTGCGTGAGGTTGACCCGCACGCCGCCGATGCCGAGCTTGCGTACCCAGCGAGCGGCGGCATCCAGGCTCGCCCAGGTCCTGACCTTGCCGCTACGGGTCTGAGCGGTCACGGAGCCATTGGGCGTGCCGGCCTCGATGTGGAACCGCGCCCCTGTCGCGATGATGTCGATGCGCCGGACGGCGCCGGCCGCCACGAGTGCCTTCAAGGTGCGCTCATCCATTGTCATGTCCTGTCGGAATCCTTCTGCCGTCGCTCCGCGCGTGGCTCCGCGATCGCGATTCCCGCCTGATCGCAATGCCGGCGAATCAGGACCTCGATCATGTTCGCCACGCTGCGGTGCTCGCGCGCGGCCGCCTGGCGCACCGCCTGCTTGATCGCAGGATTGACGCGCAGATTGAGCGTGGAGACCTTGGTGCGTGGCATGCAATACAATATAACGTATTAATATACACAATGTAACGCACTTTTGGCTCAGGCCCGGCACAGCCCGTCGGCATCCGCGCGAGGGGCGCTTCGGACCGGGATCGCTGGTAACGCGCCCCCCGGGTGTACGACAATACGGCTTCGCCGACCCGGCCCGAGGGTGCCGGGTAGCAACGGAGGTCGCTCGTGGAACAGATCATATTCGTCGTCTGCATGTTTTTCGGCGTCGCCGCCGTCGCGCTCGTCGCATTCACCCTGCTGTGGATCGCGCTCGGCAAAATCGATGTCTGAAGCCCGCCAGCGCACAAAACGGCCGGCCGATCGGCGCGGCCAAGAGGGCAACGCGCTCGCCGTGACCCGGTAAGCGCTTCAGCATAGGCGCCATGGAAGAACTGCGCGTTGTCAGTGTCAATATCGGCGAGGCGGAATCGATACAACGCCACGACCGTGACGGGAGTACCGTCGTCACCGGGATCAACAAGCGCCCCGTGCCGCACAGCGTGCGCGTCGGAGCCGCGGGCCTCGAGGGCGACGCAATCTGCAATGAAAAACACCACGGCGGCGTCGATCAGGCCGTGTACGCCTACGGCGTCGCCGACTACGAGTGGTGGTCCGAACAATTGCAGCGCCGCGTCGAGTACGGCACCTTTGGCGACAACCTGACGATTGCCGGTCTACCGGCGGACATGATGGCCGGCGACCGGCTGTTGATCGGCAATCTCATACTCGAAGTGACGGCGCCGCGGATACCTTGCGCCACGCTCGCCGCGATCATGAACGAACGCGACTTCGGGATACGGTTTCGCCGCGCCGAACGGCCGGGATTCTATTTCCGCGTGCTCAATGAAGGCGAACTCAGACAGGGCGACGCCGTGACGATCGTCGAGAATCCGCAAGACGGCGTCACGATGCTCGAGTTATTCCGGCTGGCGTACGACAACAGTCCGTCGCCCGACGATTTGCGGCGCGCGCTGGCGGCGCCGATCGCGGAACGCCTGCGGCGCAAATTCGAGTCGCGGCTCGGATCCACGGAAGCCTGAACAGCCGTCGAACCCGGCAAAAAATGCCCCGCGCGAAGCGGGGCAAGACCGGGAATTCAGCGGGCGTGATCCCTGTATTGAATTGCCTCTCAGAGCAGCGGGTCGTCCAGCAGGATCAGGCCCAGCGGTGCACCGCCGCCCGCGGCACGAATGCCGTTTGCCGCGATCGTCATCGTTGCCGGGCTGTCATTCGATTCGCAGCTGACGAGCGTGAATGTCGCGACGGCCAGCGTGGTCGAGCGAAAAAAGTTCACAAGCCTTCCTCGACGTCAGGTGAGTAAGCGACCGGAAGTCGTCTCGCCGACCCGTCGGGCGGAATTGTCTCAACGGCATTTCAGTTTGTTTCGGGTTGTATCCGGTGCCGTAAAATCCGCGACCGCCGCAGCATCAAAAGCTATGATAGGAGAATGTCAAAAGTCCTGATCATCGACGACGATCGCAAACACTCCGAGCTGCTGCAGGCTTATTTCAAGCGCTTCGGCATCACGCTCGTGTGCGCGTTCGATGCGAGCGAGGGTTTTCGGAAGCTGAATCGCGAAGACCCGGATCTGCTGCTGCTCGACGTAATGCTGCCGGGTAAGGACGGTTTCGAGATTTGCCGCGAGGTCCGCAAGACCAGCGACATCCCGATCATCATGCTGACGGCCCGCGGTGACGTCATCGATCGGGTCTCGGGGCTCGAACTCGGTGCGGACGACTACATCGGCAAGCCGTTCGAACCCAGGGAACTCGTCGCGCGCGTGCAGGCAACGCTACGGCGGTCCGATATCGCCTCGTCCGCGTCGAGCAAGCTCGAATTCGAGGGCCTGTCGATCGACACCGACACGCGTACCGTCGTCGTCGACGATCGCACCGTCGATCTGACGTCGATGGAATACGAGCTGCTCCTGACACTCGCGCGCCGTCACGGCAAGAAGCTGTCGCGCGACGACATACTGAGCGAACTGCGCGGCATCGACGCCGCGATTCTCACGCGCTCGGTCGACATCATGGTAAGCCGGCTGCGGCAAAAACTCGGTGACTCGGTCAAGCCGCCGCGATTCATTCAAACGATCTGGGGCCGCGGCTACTCCTTTATCGGCACACCGCAAAGCGATGCTTGAGAGCCTGACGCGATCGCTTTCCGTCCGACTCCTCCTGATTTTCCTGATACTCGGCTGGCTGTTCGTGTGGGGCACGCTGACGGCGTTACGCTGGGTCTACAACAGCGACGACATACGAGGCCTGATCAGCGGCCACCTCTCGCTGCACGTCAGTTATGTGCTCGACGACATCGGCATGCCGCCGGACGTCGGGCGGGCGCTCGCGATCACGGAGCGCGTGCCCGTCGATATTCGTATCGCGGGCCCCGGCCTCGACTGGGCATCGGATGCGGATTTTCCGCCGATTTTGGCGCTGGAGTTCGGGCCCAGCCCGGCCTTCAGCGACGCCCCGGACGCATGGGCCGACGAGCTCAGCGGCGTCGAGTTCGCACGTTGGGAGTCGCACAACTTTCTCAAAATGCAGGCGGGCGACTACGACATCGTCGTCGTCACGCCGAGAATCGCCGACGTCAGCGCGGGGCCGCCGCTCGTGCTCATCATCGTCGGCATGGGGCTCACGCTGCTGCTGGCCGGTTACGCCGCCGTGCGCTGGCTGTTCAAGCCGATCCGCGCAATCCGGGTCGGCGCCCGGCAGATCGGCCGCGGCAACCTCGATCACCGCATAACCGACATCCGCCAGGACCAGCTCGGCGACCTGGCCGCGGACATCAACAAGCTCGCGGGCGACGTGCAGGGCATGCTGGACGCGAAGCGCGCGCTGCTGCTGGGAATCAGTCACGAACTGCGCACGCCGCTGTCGCGCCTGCGGCTCATGATCGAGTTTCTCGATGACGAGAAGGACCAGGAGACGATTCGGGCCGAGGTGCAGGAGATGGAGCAAATCGTCGTCGAATTGCTAGAAGCGGAGCGGCTCAACGCGCAGCACGCGCAGATCGTGCGTTCTCGCGTCACGGTTCACGAACTCGTCGGCGATCTCATCGAAGATTTTTTCTCGCGCGATGAGCACCGCATCAACGTCGTCGATCGCAGCGACAACCTGGTCGCCGAGATCGACGAGGCGCGCGTGTCGTTGATGCTCAAGAACCTGCTGTCGAACGCGCTCAGGTATTCCCCGGAGTCGGCGGGGCCCGTCGAACTCGAGATCGAACGGCAGGCCGACGATCTCGTTTTCCGCGTGACGGACCGGGGTCCGGGCATTTCCCCCGACCAGGTCGCGCACATCGGCGAGCCGTTCTACCGCGGCGACCCGTCGCGCGCTCGCGACACCGGCGGCACCGGGCTCGGATTGTATCTCGCGACCCTCATCGCCAAGGCCCACGGCGGCTCGCTCGAACTCATCGACAACGGCGAACCCGGCGCCTGCTTCGAGGCGCGCCTGCCGCTCGACAAAGCGAAACGAGGCTAGACCGCAGAGCGTGCCGATTGGCATGGATTTCGCTTAAGCCATTGTTCTGCCGACAGTTTGTCGTGCGCGGGGCACCGCATGCTTTTTACATAATGCAGCCTGTGCATTGACAGTTCCGGCATATGATATCAAAATGATATTAGTTTGATACGCCAGGAGAGGACGATGTTCAAGGAAATCAAGCGCACGGTGCCCTCGGGCTACCTGATGCTGGTCGTGCTGGCCGTGGCGCAGATCGGCGCCGGCTACGTGCTGTTCCTCGCCGTGCGCGCCATGGCCATCGGCGGGCTGCTGGCAGGGATACTGGCGACGATCGTCGTGCTGATCCTGTGGTTCGGCCTGTTCATGGTCCATCCGAACGAAGCCCGAGTGCTGCAGCTGTTCGGCAAGTACACGGGCACCGTGCACGAACCCGGGCTGAAATGGGCAAACCCGTTCTACACCAAGAAATCGGTGTCGACCCGTGTACGCAACTTCGAGAGCGGCAAACTCAAGGTCAACGACTCGAACGGCAGCCCGATCGAAATCGCCGCCGTTGTCGTCTGGAAAGTGTTCGATACGGCCGAGGCGTTGTTCGAGGTCGACGACTACGAGGAATTCGTTCAGATTCAGAGCGAGTCCGCGCTGAGGAACCTGTCGACGACATACCCGTACGAACCCCACGACGACGGCGAGGGAACGGCGCTTCGCAGTCACCCCGCGGAAATCGCGCACGCGTTGCGCGATGAGATCCAGGATCGTCTCGAGCAGGCCGGCGTCACCGTCATCGAAGCCCGAATCAGCCACCTCGCATACTCGCCGGAGATCGCGAACGCAATGCTCAGGCGGCAGCAGGCGTCGGCGATCATCGCGGCGCGCACGCAGATCGTTGCCGGCGCGGTCGGCATGGTCGACATGGCGCTGGAAAAACTCAGCGCGCAAAAGATCGTCGAACTCGACGAGGAGCGCCGCGCCGCGATGGTCAGCAACCTGTTAGTCGTACTCTGCGGCGAGGAGGGGGCCAAGCCCGTCGTCAATACGGGTTCGCTGTACACCTGATCCCTGCACGACAGGACGAAGCTCATGGCTCGCCGCAAGGCCTTCGCGCTCAGGATCGACGAAAAGACGCTGGCTGCGATGCAGCGCTGGGCGAACGACGA
>JBFISV010000137.1:0-6600 GCA_041608415.1 Woeseiaceae bacterium | reverse complement strand
GCGCGCGGTTACCCGCGCGCGCTTTGTGCTTACACAAGCGAGGTCGGCCGGCTGGCGTCAGTCCTCGACGACATTCAGTGCGACGCGGCGATTCTGCGCCTTGCCTGTCGCCGTCGTGTTATCGGCGATCGGCTGAGACTCGCCGTAGCCGCGGACGGTCATGCGCCCCGTCGCGATGCCTTTGCCGGCGAGATAGTCGTACACGGTCTGCGCCCGGCGGGTCGACAGGCCCTCGTTGTAGGCCGCGCTGCCGTCGCTGTCGGTGTGGCCGGCAACTTCGAAACGAATCTTCGGGTAGCGTTTCAGCGTCGCTACGACGTCGTCCAGCACGGCTGTCGCGCCGGGCAGCAGGCGGTCGGAATTGGTCTCGAAATTGACTCCTTCGAGCACGTACTCACCTTCAACCTCGCAGCCCTTGTTGTCAACGGGCGTACCCTTGGGCGTGCCCGGGCATTCGTCCAGGCGATCGACCACGCCGTCACCGTCGCTGTCGAGTTCGCAGCCGTTTTGGTCGACCTTCGCGCCGCGCGGCGTATTGGGGCACTTGTCCCTGCCGTCTGCAACGCCGTCGCCGTCACTGTCGAGCGCGCAGCCCTGTGCGTTCACGCGCACGCCGGCCGGCGTGTTCGGACACTTGTCCCTGGCGTCTACGACGCCGTCGCCGTCGCCGTCGGGCTCGCACCCGTAGGCATCGACAGCGGCGCCCGCCGGCGTATTCGGGCAGCGGTCGAGACCGTCGCTCACGCCGTCGCCGTCCGAATCGACCCACTTCGGCTTGCCACTGCCGAACGACAATTGCAGGCCGAGGCTGAAAAGGTCGTCAGTGTGGCTGTTGTTCGAGTCGTGGCGCCTGCGCCATTCGCCACGCAGCGACATATTGGTGGAAAACAGGTCGAGGAAGAATCCGAGCCCGCCGGACACCATCGCGCCGTTGCTGTCGTCGAGGCCGTCGGGGTCGATATTGAGGGTTCCGATGCCGGCGAACAGGTACGGGCTGAATCGTTCGTCGCGCCAGAAGACGTTCTGCAAATCGACGCCGATGCCGGTCTGAATCTCATCGCGCACGCCCTCGCCGTTGCCGAACATGTAATAGGCTTCGATGTTCACGTATTCGGTCAGGGCGCGACCGAATCCGAACTGGCCGCCGATGACGCCGTCGTCAATGCCACGGTCCTTGTCGTCGTCGACGTAGGACGCCATGGCGGAGAAATAGCCTTGCCCGACCTGGGCTTCCGCGAGGGCATTCCCCGTCCATGCCAGAATGACTATCGCAGCCACGGCTGCTCTGGTGAAAACTTTCATATGTCGAACCTCTGTGTGGATCGTTCTTTGCGTAGACTGAAACGGCTGACGGCGCCCGGAAAACCGCTGAATTCTACCATCAGACCTGCAGCGATGCAGACGCGCGGGCCCGGCACGCCGGAGGGTTGGCCCGGAATCCGGGTTGGCCCGACCGCCTGCAATTCCGGTAAAGTAGCGGGCGTCCCGCGCCATCCGGCCCTGCCGCGTCGCTGATCGCTCTGCGGCGGAGCCGAAGGCTAAAGGGTTTTTGGAAGCGAATCAATAGGCTAGGAGAACAATTAATGAGCGTTGCCAAGCACGTGGAAATCACCGCGAGTTCCGAGAAAAGCTTCGAGGACGCGATCCGCGCGGGAATCAAGAAGACCGCGGAGAGCGTCAAACGAATCGAAGGCGCGTGGGTCAAGGAACAGAAAGTCGTCGTCAAGGGCGACAACGTCAGCGAATACCGTGTCACCATGAAAGTCACTTTCATCGTCAAGTAAACCCCGCCGGCACTACCGAGCGTGCGGGAAATAAAAGGAGCAAATCAATGCCTGGTAAATTCGAACTGTACAAGGACAAAGCCGGCGAGTTCCGCTTTCGCCTAAAAGCGTCCAACGGACAGAACATTCTGGCCAGCGAAGGCTACAAGTCGAAAAAGAGCTGCCTGAACGGCATCGAATCGGTGAAGAAGAACTCGCAGAATCCCGATCGCTTCGTGAAAAAGAAGACCGATTCCGGGAGATACCGGTTCAGCCTGACGGCCTCGAACGGCCAGACCGTCGGTGTCAGCCAGAACTACGATTCGGAATCCGGGTGTTCGGGCGGCATCAAGAGCGTTGCGAACGCCGCGGCCGGCGCCGCCACGGACGATCAGACTTAGCCTGGACATCGCACGAGGGCGGCGCCACTCCGAAGCATTCGTAAAACTCGCGGGAATATTGCACAGGTCCGCGTGGTTACAGTTTGTTACTTGATTGGCGCCTATCGCGGACCTGACGTTCTGTAGCGGCGCATCGCTTGCCGTTCACGCAAATGGTAGCCACGGCTACCACTTGCGCTCCACGGCTGCGCGCTGCATCCACCACAGAACGCCAGCCCTCGCGATCCCTCATGCCATGTCCGGGCAGCCCCGGACTTGATTGCCGCCGGGCTCGCCGCCCGGCGCGCATCTGGATACGACAATCACAGGGCGCGTTCGTCGGGCACGCGCGCGCGTCACGGCGCGGCCGACGTCCTGGCGGGCAGTTCGAAGACGCGGGATTCACCGCGCTTGCGCGGATCGGATGCCGCATCCCAGCCGCTCGCGCTGCGATGTATCGTCTGCACGTCGCCGTAATCGTACGGATGGGGAACGACGCGGTAGCCGCGATCGCCGAGCCGTGAAATGGTTTCTTCGGGGAGCGGCACGCTCGGGCTGTAAGTAATGAGGTCGGGATGCAGCAGCTGGTGGTGGAATCTCGACGCGCCGGCCGAGGCGAGCGCCGACATGCCGAAGTCGTAGGTATTGACGATCATCTGGAATACCGTGGTGAAGATCGTCGACCCGCCCGGCGAGCCGACGACAAACTCGACGCGATCGTCTTTGAGCAATATGGTCGGCGACATCGAGGACAGCATGCGTTTGCCGGGCTGGATCTCGTTTGCGACATCGCCGATGACGCCGAACGCGTTCGGCACTCCCGGCTTGACGCTGAAATCATCCATCTCGTCATTGAGCAGGAAGCCTGCGCCCTCGACGACGACGCCGCTGCCGAAACTGAGGTTGAGCGTCGTCGTCGTGGACACGGCGTTGCCGTCGCCGTCCAGGATTGAATAATGCGTCGTCTGCAGGGACCCGAGGCCCGGGGAAACGTCCTCGAGCGCCGAGATTTTCTCGGCATCGATCTGCTTCGCCCGCAGGCGCAAATAATCGTCACTCAACAGCCGCTCCATCGGTACGTCGACGTAGTCCGGGTCGCCGAGGTACTCAGCGCGATCGGCGAACACGCGTTTTTCGATTTCCGCGACCAGGTGCACGTACTGCGGCGAATTGTGCTCGAGTCCCTCGAACTCGTGCGCGAGCAGGTCCTTTATCTTCAGAAGCTGGATCACCGCGAAGCCGCCCGAACTCGGCGGTGGCGCCGACAGCACCTCGAAGTCGCGCCATTCCCCAAGCAGCGGTTCTCTCCAGACCGCCCGGTAGGTCTCGAGGTCCGCGTGCGTTATCAGGCCGCCGCCGCGGTCCATTTCGGCCACGATGAGGTCCGCGGTTTCTCCCCTGTAGAATCCGTCCACCCCCGCATCGGCGATGCGCTCCAGCGTCGCGGCCAGCTCGGGCTGCCTGAGCACGTCGTCCGTGCGCACGCCGCCGAAATAGTCGGCGAAATTCGTCTTGCGGTCGAATTTCGAGCGGCCGTATTGCAGCATCGCGGCGAGATTGGGATGCACGACGAAGCCGTCACGCGCGAGGCGGGCCGACGGCATCACGAGCTCGCGCCAGGGCATCGTGCCGAAACGCTGATGTGCTTCCCAAAGCCCCCTGACCGAGCCCGGCACTCCGACGGACAAATGGCCTACCGTGCTGGCGCGCTCGATGACGTCGCCGTTTTCGTCGAGGTACATGTCGCGATGCGCCGCCAGCGGCGCCGTCTCGCGATAATCGAGAAAGTACGGCTTGCCCTCGAGGTAAATCAGCATGAAGCCGCCGCCGCCGATGTTGCCCGCTTCGGGCAGGCTGACCGCGAGCGCAAAGCCCGCCGCCACGGCAGCGTCGACGGCGTTGCCGCCGGCTTTCAATACGTCGGCGACGATCGCCGCGCTCGGCGAATCGGGCATCGCGAGGGCGGCCGTCCGCGTCGGCGCGACGCTGTCCTGCGCGGGCTCGCCGCCGCAGCCCGCGACGAGCGCAAGCAATACGATTCCCGGGAGCTGTCGCAGAAAGTTTCCTTGTAATGATGTCATGGTGCCGATGTCATGCGCGCGCGTTCATGTGGTGTCGCCATGCGCGCATCCTCGCATGGATCGAATACGCTCGGCCACCCTCGCGCGCACGTCGTTCACGGCCTGCTCCTTGACCGGCCCGAAGCCGCGAATGTCCATGAACATGGCAACGACGTCGCGCGCATCCGCCAGGTTGTCGGGATCGAGCCGGGCAAGCAGGTCCGACAGCGTGCGTTCGAATTCGCCGGGCAGCGCGCGCTCCACGCGGCGTTCGGCGGAATAGCCGAATACGTCGAGGGGTGTGCCGCGCAGGCGGCGCAGCCGCGCGAGCACGCCGAAAACGGGGATCATCCAGCGTCCGAAGGTTTTCTTGAGCGGACGGCCGCGAGCATCTCGCCTGCGGCTCAAAAACGGCGGCGCGAGGTGAAACCGGACCCGGGCGCCGGGGCCGAAGTCCTGCTTGACGGCATCGAGAAAACCGCTGTGCGCATACAGGCGGGCGACTTCGTATTCGTCCTTGTAGGCCAGCAGCTTGAAGTAGGCCCTGGCGACGGCCGTCGTGAGGCTCTCGCTGCCGCCGGCGGCCCGTTCGGCCGCGCGAACTCGCTCCACGAGTTTCGCGTAACGCTCGGCCAGCCTCGCATCCTGGTAATCGGTCAGGAAAGCGACGCGGCGGGCGACGAGGGATTCGAGCGACTCGGCGTGGTCGTTGGCGGCATCGTGGGCGGCATTGTCTGCGACGCCGGTCAGCGCATCGATTCGGCCCGCGTCGGCCGCCGCAAGCCGCCCCCAGGCGAATGCACGCTTGTTGTCATCGACATGGGTGCCATTGAGTTCGATTGCGCGCTCGAGCGCGGCGGCACCGACCGGCACGAGACCCCGCTGCCACGCATAGCCGAGCAGCAGGACATTGGCGTAGATCGTATCGCCCATGAGTCGCGCCGCGAGGCGATTGGCGTCGATGGACGAGCACTCGAGGACGCTGTCGCGTATGGCAGCGACGCGATCGTCCGCGCGCAGGCTCGCATCCCGGTGCCTGACGAAATCGCCCGTCGCCATCTCCGCCAGGTTGATCGCGGCCCGCGTTCTGCGTCGCGAATAGGTCTTCGACGCCTTCGGCGACGAACTGACGACGAGGTCGCAGCCGATGACCGCGTCGGCACGCGCCTGTTCGATGCGGACCTGATTGATGGCGGAGGGCTCCGCGGCAATCCGTATGTAGCCGATTACCGTGCCGAATTTCTGCGCGAACCCGGTAAAGTCCAGCACGCTCGACCCCTTCCCCTCGAGGTGTGCGGCCATCGTGATCAGCGCCCCGACGGTGATCACGCCGGTGCCGCCCACGCCGGTCACGAGCAGGTCGTAGACGCCGTCGATCGCGGGCAGCGCCGGCTGCGGCAGTGCGTCCCGATCGGGTGGCGCCACGCCGGCCTCGCGCCCGGGCCGATTGCCACGCTCGACCGTCACGAAACTGGGACAAAAGCCGTTGATGCACGAAAAGTCCTTGTTGCAGTTGTTCTGGTCGATCTGCCGCTTGCGGCCGAACGGCGTTTCCTTCGGTATGACGGACAGGCAATTCGATTCCACCGAGCAGTCGCCGCAGCCTTCGCAGACGAGGTCGTTGATTACGACGAATCTGTCCGGTTCCTGTAAGACGCCGCGCTTGCGGCGTCGCCTGAGTTCCGTCGCGCAGGTCTGCGCATAAATCAGTATCGTCACGCCCGGAATGTCGCGCAGCTCGCGCTGCACGGCGTCCATCTCGCGCCGGTGATGCAGCGTGGTGCCCGCAGGGAACTCGCCCGGCTCGAACTGCGCGGGTTCGTCGGAGACCAGCGCAATGCGCTCGATGCCTTCCGCGCGCACCGAATGTGCGATCGACTGTACGCTCACGGGTCCGTCGACCGGCTGGCCACCCGTCATTGCGACGGCATCGTTGAACAGGATCTTGAACGTTATGTTCGTGCCGGCGGCGACCGCCTGGCGAATCGCGAGCGATCCCGAGTGGTAAAACGTGCCGTCGCCGAGATTCTGAAAGATGTGGCGGTTACCATTGAAGCGCGAACGCGAAATCCAGTTCGCGCCTTCGCCGCCCATCTGAATCAGTCCCTCGGTGTCGCGATCCATCCAGCTCGCCATGAAGTGACAGCCGATGCCCGCCAGCGCCCGCGAGCCCTCGGGCACCTTCGTCGACGAATTGTGCGGGCAGCCCGAGCAGAAATACGGCATGCGCGTCGCGCCGCCGATGCTGATGATCTCGCCGCCGTCCGCTACTAGGCTCGCCGCGCGTGCGGACAGGTCGAGACCGGCAAACTCGGCGTCGAGCCGGCGGGCAACGATGCCGGCGAGCTGGACGGGTGACAGCTCGCCGACCCACGGGACGAGCCGCCGTTCGTTCTC
>JBFISV010000136.1:0-6601 GCA_041608415.1 Woeseiaceae bacterium | reverse complement strand
CCGAATTGCTTTAAACCGGGGGCATCCCCGGAACAGGTGTGCTGATATACTTTGCGGCCTTTCAGCAGCGAGGGCAATACCGTGCAGGGCAATTTTCTGGAGTCGCTCGCCGCGCAGACCGAAGATCTCAAATCGCAGGGCCTGTACAAGAGCGAGAGACTCATTGCGGGACCGCAGCAGTCGGACATCGACGTGCGCGACGACGGCCGTCTCAGGCATGTGATCAACCTGTGCGCCAACAATTACCTCGGGCTCGCCAACCATCCGGCGATTGTCGCCGCGGCGCACGAGGCGCTCGACCAGTTCGGCTACGGCGTGGCGTCGGTGCGTTTCATTTGCGGCACCCAGACGGTGCACAAGGAACTCGAGCAGCGCATCAGCGCGTTTTTGGGCACCGAGGATACGATCCTGTATCCCTCCTGTTTCGACGCCAACGGCGGCCTCTTCGAGACCATCCTCGGGCCGGACGACGCCGTCATCAGCGACACCCTGAATCACGCCAGCATCATCGACGGTATCCGGCTCTGCAAAGCCGCACGATTCCGCTACCGCAACAACGACATGGAGGATCTGCGCGCACAGCTCGAGGCCGCGCACGCAGCCAATACGAAACTGATCGTAACCGACGGTGTGTTTTCGATGGACGGCACGATCGCCGACCTGGGCGCTATCTGTCGTCTCGCCGAGGAATTCGGTGCGCTGACGATGATAGACGACTGCCATGCTACGGGCTTTCTGGGCGAGCACGGCCGCGGCACACACGAATACCGCGACGTCATGGGACGCATCGACATCATTACGAGTACGCTGGGTAAGGCACTCGGCGGAGCCTCGGGCGGCTACACCTCCGGGCGCAAGGAAATCGTCGGCTGGCTGCGACAACGATCGCGGCCCTACCTGTTCTCGAATTCGGTCGCGCCGATGATCGCAGCCGCGTCGATCGCCGTACTCGATCTGCTCGAAGACGACGCTTCGCTGAGGAGTCGGCTGCACGACAACGCCCGCCATTTCCGCTCCCGCATGGAGGAGCGCGGCTTCGACCTCAAGCCCGGCGAGCATCCGATCGTTCCCGTCATGCTCGGCGACGCCAGGCTCGCGACGACCATGGCCGACAAACTGCTCGAACGCGGCATTTACGTGATCGGGTTCTCGTACCCCGTGGTGCCGCAGGGACAGGCTCGAATTCGCACGCAGATGTCGGCCGGCCTTACTACCGAGCAGCTCGACGCCGCGATCGAGGCGTTCACGGACGTCGGCCGCGAACTCGGCGTCATCGACTGATGAAAGCGCTCGTCAAGTCACGGCCCGAGCGCGGCATCTGGATGGAGGACATCCCGAAGCCCGCGGTCGGCCACAACGACGTATTGATCAAAGTCCGCCGCACCGCGATCTGCGGGACCGACATCCACATTTACCAGTGGGACGACTGGGCGAGCAACACGATCCCGGTGCCGCTGGCCGTGGGTCACGAGTTTTGCGGCGAAGTCGTCGAATGCGGCAGCGAGGTCAAGGGCTTTGCGGCCGGCGACCGGGTATCGGCCGAGGGACACATCACCTGCGGTGTGTGCCGCAATTGCCGCGCCGGGCGACGCCATTTGTGCATCAACACGGTGGGCGTCGGCGTAAGCCGCCCTGGCGCATTTGCCGAGTACATCGCCGTGCCGGCTTTCAACGTATTCAAGCTGCCGGACGCCATCGGCGACGACCTGGCGTCGATTCTCGACCCGCTGGGTAACGCCACGCATACGGCGCTGTCATTCGACCTCGTCGGCGAGGACGTGCTGATTACGGGCGCCGGCCCGATCGGCATCATGGCCGCGGCCATCGCGCGCTACGCCGGCGCGCGGCATGTCGTGATAACCGACGTCAACGACTACCGGCTGGATCTCGCACGCAAACTGGGCGCGACCGTCGCATTGAACGTCACGCAGGGATCGCTCGACGAAACGATGTCTGAACTCGGCATGACGGAAGGTTTCGACGTGGGCATGGAAATGTCGGGCAATCAGCAGGCGTTTCGCGACCTGCTGCGAACGATGCATCATGGCGGCCGCGTCGCGATACTCGGCATACCGCCCGAGGACACCAGCATCGACTGGACACAGATCATCTTCAAGGGGCTCGTACTCAAGGGCATCTACGGCCGGGAAATGTTCGAGACCTGGTACAAGATGTCGAGCATGCTGCAGAGCGGCCTCGACATCGAGCCGATCATCACGCATCACTTCGACGCCGACGAGTTTCAGCCGGCTTTCGATCTCATGGAATCCGGGCAATCCGGAAAGGTGATATTGAACTGGGCGAATTGACGCGGCCTTGCGCCGTACGCGCGGCTGGTCTCGCCCGGCCGTGCACTGCCACTGTCTGCTCGAATTGCAGGGAAGGACAACCGTCATGGCCGGAACAGTCGGAAAAATCTTCAAGCGCGCGGGATTGACGTTCGCGGTATTGCTGCTGTTGGGCGGCGCGTTCGTGGCCCACGAATGGTATGCAAAACCGTTCTACATCAACAACTACTTCAATCGAGCGTTCATACAGTTCATCTGGGACAAACCCGAGACACTCACGGTCCTGGGCATCCTGGAGCAGTTCGGCATCAACGGCCACAACGCCGAGTGGGACGATAACTCCGAGGCGGCGCGCGACCGCGATTTCGAATTCCTCATGCGCGTCATGGCGACGCTCGACTCCTACGACGAGCACAAGCTCACCGAGGCCGAGATACTCTCCGTCAAGGTCATGAAAGAGCTGTTGGGCAACCCCGTGGACGACCGCCGCTTCCGCTATCACGATTACCCCGTCAACCAGCTTTTCGGCCTGCAAAACGCCATCCCGCAATTCCTCGATACGTTTCACCGGGTACGGACGACCGAAGACGCCGAACACTACATCAGCCGCTTGTCCAAAGTCGGCGTCAAGATGGAGCAGAACATGGAAGGCCTCGCCATCCGCGAGCGCAGAGGAATCGTTCCGCCGACCTTCGTCATCGAGAAATCCGTCACGATCATGCAGGACTTCGTCAACCAGCCGGCGGAGGAAAACGTGCTCTACGTGTCATTCAGGAACAAGCTCGAACAGGCTGATGAGTTCGCGGACGCGGATCGCGCGCGCTATCTCGCGTCCGCAAAAACGCAGATCGAAGATGTCGTATACCCCGCCTACCGTGACTACATCGAGTACTTCACGCGGCTGAAGACCAGGTCCACGGACGATGCGGGTGTCTGGAAACTTCCCGACGGCGCCGCGTACTACGAGTACGCGTTGCGCGTGCATACGACGACGGATATGACGGCCGGGGAGATACACGCGCTGGGCTTCGCCGAGGTAGCGCGTATCCAGGCCGAGATGCTGCAGATATTCGCCGCCGAGGGGTACGACACGTCTTTGGGGGTCAAGGCCTTGTTCGACCAGCTCGCGACCGAGGAGCGCTTTTATTACCCCGATACCGACGCGGGGCGGGCCCGTATTCTCGAGGACTATGCGACGATCATCGACGAAATCGAGGCAGCGACCGAAGCAAGCTTCAATCTACGGCCGCGGGCGGACATCGTTGTCAAGCGGGTGCCCGAGTTCAGCGAACAGGCATCGGCCGGCGCCTACTACAATCAGCCGTCCCGCGATGGTAGCCGGCCGGGAACCTTTTATGCCAACCTGTACGACATCAAGGCGACTCCGAAATACGGCATGCGCACACTCGCATATCACGAGGGCGTCCCGGGGCACCATTTCCAGATCGCGATCCAGACCGAGCTCGAGGGCATTCCTGAATTCAGGAAGGAAGCGGGTTTTACCGCCTATTCGGAAGGCTGGGGCTTGTACGCGGAACGGCTGGCCTGGGAAATGGGATTCCAGGCCGACCCGTACGACAACCTCGGCCGGCTGCAGGCGGAACTCTTCCGCGCGGTACGGCTCGTCGTCGACACGGGCATTCACGCCAAACGCTGGACCAGGCAACAGGCCATCGACTACATGCTGGCGAATACAGGAATCGCCGAAAGCGACGTCGTTGCCGAGATCGAGCGCTACATCGTCATGCCGGGCCAGGCAACCGCTTACAAAGTCGGCATGCTCGAGTTACTGCGCCTGCGTACCGAGGCACAGGAGGCGCTCGGCGAGAGCTTCGATATCCGCGAGTTTCACGACGTGATTTTGAAAGACGGTGCATTGCCACTGACGGCGCTGCGCGAACAGGTCGTCAAATACATAGAGCGGGCGGGATCAGGCTAGGGAGACGCGATTTCAGCTCGCATGCCGCACCCGATCAGACGGTGAACCAGGCATAGGCAACGAATGCGATCGAAGCCAGCAGCGCCGCGAACATCGCGTACGGCAGCTGCGTCAATGCGTGCTCCATGACGCCGATACCGCAGCTTTGCGCCGAGAGCACCGTGGCATCGCCGTAAAAGCACGCATGACTGCCGAACGAACTCGCCGACAGCAGCGCGCCGATGACGAGCGGTGTCGGAACGTCCAGGGCCGCACCGAGCGGCATTACGATTGGTATCGCGATGGCGAACACGCCCCATGACGAGCCCGTCGCGAAGGCGATGAACGCCATCGTCAGGAACACGACGACGGGCAGGAATACGGGCGACATGAGCGGCTCGACGGTGCCGATCACGTATTGCGGCAGGCCGAGATAATCGTTGACGGTTTTGAACATGAAGGCAGCAACCACGATTGCCAGCGGCGGCAGCATGATCTTGAATCCGTCGAGAACGCCGTCCAGCGCCTGGTGCGCACCGATGAGTTTCATCGCCACGACCAGCGGCAGCGTCACGAACAGCGTCGCAATGACGCCGCGCAGCAGGTCGATGTCGAAATACCAGGAAAAGCCGATCAGCGACACGAGAGGAATCAGGAACACCCACAGGTTACTGCGCGGATTGCCGTCTTCGTCGACGGGCCCGTCCGTGACTTCGATCTGGTCGACCGGTTCCATTGCCATGATGCCCTGGGCTGCGAGTTCTTCGGCGTCTTTCATGGGCCCGATGAGCGGGAACTTGCCGGTTGCGACGAGCGGCACCAGGAGCAGTGCGATGAACGGATAGAACATGAACGGGATGCCCGAAATGTACATGTTCATGCCCTCGCCGACCGCGGCGATGTTGACGGACTCCAGGACGCCCGCAAAGAACACGGCCCAGGTGGAAATCGGAACGATCACGCAGGTTGGCGCCGCCGTGGAATCGACGACGTACGAGAGCATCGCCCGCGATACCTTGAATTCGTCGGTCAGCTTCTTCATCGAGTTGCCGATCGCGATGGCATTCAGGTAGTCGTCGATGAACATGATCATCCCGAGCGCCCAGGTAACGAGCATCGACTTGTTGCGCGAGGTCGCCTTCTGCGCCATTGTGCGCGCGAACGCCGACGCGCCACCGGTCTGTATGAGGATATAGATCAGGCTGCCCATGAGGCCGCAGACCATGATGACCCAGGCAATGGTCTCGTCCTGCATCACGGCCAGCGTAATATCGGCGAGATTGCCGATGAAATGACCGGGACTGAGCAGCAATATACCGACGAATACACCGGTCAGCAGGGCCGCCACCGGCCGGTGCGTCAACACGGCCGTCGTGATGACGACCGCCGTCGGTAGCAAGCTGATAATGCCGTACTTATCCACCAGCGCCTCTTAAATGATTATTGTCGGTGCGGATCGTGCGCGGACGCGACCGGCCGCGCGGTCTCGGCCGCGATGGCCAACAGGCGTGTGCCGCGGCTTCCCCGGTCATCCATGACAGGCGGCAGCGCAGCGCCCGGTCACGGGAAGCGCACGTAGGTCTGCACGAGCATCGTTGCCAACGCCGTCGGATCGGGCCGCGGGCCGTCGAGCACGCCTCGTCGCCGCAGGTCGCCCTCCAGCGTCTCGAGAATTGTCGCGGCGGTCAGGTCATCGCTGCCTTCCCGCCATCGCGACTCGTCGCTGCGATCGTCGAAACAATACGCCTTCCACGAGATCGAATACCGCAAATCCGACCAGGTGAAGTCCGCGATGACCTGCTCGCCGTTGCAGAGTTGCCATCGGCCGTCCCCCCGGTAATGAAGTCGCGTCTGCCGCTCGATGCCGGGCATCTCGGGCTGACTTTGAGTTACTCTTTCGACCCCGTGGAATACTCTGTCAGTGTCCAGGACGATTGCCGAATTGTGCGCGGCGGGAATCGATTGACGGCGCTCTCGCGGTCCATCCGGGTAAAACGTGAACGCACCGCCCCTGGCCGCACCGAACCAGGATACGCAGGTCGCAATCGGAATACGCCATTGTTCGAAAAGACCCGAATGCAGCATCGTCACCAGTAACCACTGCGGCAGCACTTTGCGGTTCGCACCGCGAAATTCCGGCACGTCGGTGTGCACCGCGAGTTCCTGACCGGGTACGAGGAGATTCGCGTAAACGATTGCCGGCACGATGCAACTTCGGCCGGTGACGCTGCGCGCCGCCTCCTGGAGTGCCGGGTTGCCGAGAAACGCCTCGACTCCCGGCGCATTGACCTCGTCGCCGTATGCATACGTCTCCCGAAAGTAGTTCGTACGTTGCGCGGCCGTTTCGAAACTGTCCGGATTGCCCGTCCCGTCGATGCCCCTTGCGATGTAATTG
>JBFISV010000135.1:0-6608 GCA_041608415.1 Woeseiaceae bacterium | reverse complement strand
GAAGTTTCTCGCCATGTTGCCGGCCGAGTAGCTGACGATGCGTGCATCCTCCTGCGTCACATTGGCCGGAACGACCCACGCCTCGATCGAGAACTCGCCGGATTCCTGCAGGATGTCGTGCAGCTTTTTCGACGCGCTCGTCGAGCCCTGTGCCTTGCCGTCATTGATCGTAATGCCCCAGCCGCCGTACCACTCGACGTCTCCCGAGAGGTTCAGGTCGAGGGCCGGGTCAACACCGCTCGTGTCGTACGCGACGGTGCCCGAGCCCTGCTTGAATTCCCACAGAGCGACCTGTGCATCCTCGTAGCGATTGCCGCCGGATGCGACGGTGCCGTCGATGAGCCGCAGCGCCTTGCTGTAAACGAGGTCGGGATCGACCGTCGTCGGAACGATCGGGTCCGCATACGCCGCAATCGCATCCTGCATGGCCTGCCCGTCGGCGGCGCAGTCGCCCGACCAGCAATTGTGAAACTCGTTCCTGAGACGCAGCACGAAGCGCGATTCGGCAGGCTCATCGAGATCCATTTTCGAACGCGCGGCATCGAACGCGACGTCGATGTCCGGGTCGGCGAAGTAGGGCTGAATCGCGTTCGCGGCCTCCGAACTGTGGCAGTTGGAGCAGTACAGTGCGAGCACGGGCTGGTAGACGAGTGCGTCGAACGACGGCGGCCCGAACGGATCGGCCGGGAAGTTCTTGCTCGCGCCCGGGTCGTTCGGCTCGGGCGGCGTGAGCACGACCTGGCGGCCGCCACCCGCCGCTTCTCCGACCCAGTTCTCGATCCAGGTCGTCATGATCTCGCCGCAGACGTTCGAGTCGGCGATCCAGCACATGTGGCCGCCGCTGACCTGCGCGACGATCGGCGACAGGGCCGGCTGTTCTGCGTCGATGAGCGGGACGGCGTCGTCGTAGGCGAGGTTGACGTTGTCGTTGCGGGCGAACGTCGGCGTCTGGCCGACCGCTTCGTTGTGGCAGTTGCCGCAGCGATCGCTGGTCCTGGTTTTCGACCAGAATTCCTGCTGGAACTTCAGTACCTCGCCGTCGCGGGCAACCGGGCCCGTGTACGGATTCGTGCCCGTGTCACCGCCGCCCTGCGGCGGCGGCAGCTCGGTCGTCGGCGCGCCGCCGCCGCACGCCGTCGCGAGCGATCCCAGAATGGAGATGAATAACAGTCGCCTCGCGTCCATCATGGTCCCGTCTCCCTACTCGCCCATGCAGTGGACGGCCACGTCCGCGAATACCTGCTTCATGCGGAAATTCGAGCTGCGGAACGTGTCGGTGATATTGTCGACGGCGTCCCGGTCGGACTGGTTTTCCGCATCGCGCAGGCAAACGGTGCGAAACGCTTTCCTGACCTGGCAGGCCGCGAACGCGTAGCTGTTGCCGATTTCCTCGCCCAAGAGTTTCGCCCCGCGGCCTTCGCCGGGACGGCCGGGGTCGAAGCCGAGGTAGGAATTCTGACCGCTGCGCCAATAGTTCTCCCAGTGATCGTCCACGGTGCGAAATCCCGGCGGAAAATTCAGGTCGTTGTTGAAATACTTCGGCTGTACGACGCCGGGGGTGTAGTCGAGCGCACCCGAGGTCTCGTCGAAGTCGTAATAGGCGAATGCGCCTGCCATCGGATCCATGCCGGTATGGCAGCCGACGCAGTTGTTCAGGAACAGCCGGCTGTCGCCTCCGGGGCTGCGGCTCACGTCCTGGCGGATGCGATCGGTAGGCAGGCTCGTATCGTGCATCTGCTCCATGTCGTTGCACATGTGATTCATCAACGTGAAACGAAACATGGCGCGGTTCGTCCCGGCGATGAAGAATGCTTCGGCCGCCGCGCGCGACGTCATGACGCCAGCGGTTGCCGCCGGGGGCAGGTTGTTGATCGACGATTGCGGGACCTGTTCGAGCTCGTCGCGCAGGTTGACGTTGTTCGCCTCGAGCTGCTCGTAGTGCAGGTTATCGTTCGCCGACGGTGCTGCAGGCACCACGCCCGCACGACCGACGTAGGTAATGTTTGCCGATAGCAGGGTGTTGAACGCGACGGAATCGGAGTCGCGGACAAACCCGATGACGGTCGCGATATAGTCGTTGAGGGGCACGAATTGCGACTGTTCGCGATTCGTCCACGGTGCGGCGAAATTCTTCAGCGTGACGTTGTAGAAATTAACGTCGTCCATCGCGATGTGGGCCGCGGCGGCAGGGTCGCCGCCCTGTACGGCCGCTTCCATCTGCGCCAGCACGGCATCGGTCGGCGGGACTCCGGCGAGCCGGTCGTGTATGCGTTTCGCCTGCTCGCGCGGGCCCGCCGCGGCGGGCGTCGCGAAAAATATCGACAGTGTTACGGCCGCCAGCAAGGCGGCGGATACGATGCGCATAAGCGCTGCGCAAGGGAAAGACGTCCCTGTGTTCTCACGCATAAAGCTTCTCTTGCGAACTGTTACCATTCGTCGTGCACGGCCGCATTACGTGTCCATGTAATGTGCCGGCCGCGCCGCGAAACCCTCAACACTGCCAGAACCACCTGCATATCGCCGTGAATGCACTCACAGTCCTTGCGTGGCGCAGTGCTTCGGGCCTGCCCGACAAAGGCGAAGCAATTGCTGTGCCATTCCCCGGGCGCGACACGATTTGTGTCAATAAAAGTATTATTTTCAATAAATTGGCATCGTTCGAACGGACGGTGAAATGGCCGCGATATGTCAAGCACTTGTCGGCGCATGCAAACAGCCGCGCTGGAGCAATGGCCTAACACACTGTTTCGCCGCGGCTTCGTGACTGTCGCCGCGGGCAGACAGCAGCCGTGCTCGCGGACACGTGCCTGCCGAAATCGAGCTCGAATTTAAGCGCGCGGGGAGGCGCGGAATCGTGCCGGCGAAGTAACAAAAAGGCGCGAAGCCGTGCGGCGGCTTTTTGTTGCGACGCCTGTAGCGAAGACGCAGAACGCCGGCGACGGGAAGTCACTCGTCGCGTTTTGCCGGGGCGAACTCACACGATGCGAATTTGACATTGCGTACTGTCTGGTTTTTCCCACATTACATCGAGCGCCAGACGGCTCGTATACTTTGCGCGCAACGACGTCCTCGCGAGCCGTCGCAAGCCTTCGGAAGCCGTCGCGAATGCTCTTTCACACGGATCATGCAGGGCGCGGCGGTTAGCGGGGATTGTGATCGCGTTAACGGCATGGCGCGCCGCACGCGGTCATTATGACCGATTGAGTCGACCGGGAGATCGCGTGCCCGGTCGACGGCGCGTTCGAAACCGCCGCACCGTACCAGGCCTACGCCAGATCACGGAACCGATCGCAAGCGCCAGTTCGAGTCGAGGCTTGATTATGAACAGGCAATGGACATGCAAAGCGGCAATCGTGCCGTCCCGCGCAGCGAATCTCGCTGCGCTGCTGCTCGTCTCTGCAGCGCTGAGCGCATGCGACGGCGCAAACCAGGGCGTGCAGATCGGCGACGGTCAGCAACCGGATCCCGTCATCGTCGACTTTCCGATTGCGTATGTGAAGACTCCCGTGCCGACCAACGCCAGCGGCGAGTTCCAGCATACGGACCTGCGCCAGCAGATTACCTTCGACGTCGGCGGCAATCTCTTCTACCGGGAGCGTGCATCGACGATCGCGACCGACGTGAATATCACGGAGCGCGAGATCGGCGACATGGGCGCCGTGCGGGACGTCGAAATCGCGTACGACGGCAGTCGCATCCTGTTTGCAATGCGCGGGCCGTTCGACCCGAACCTCAACGACGACGATCAGCCGACCTGGAACCTCTGGGAGTACGTCTTCGAAACCGACGAACTGCGGCGCATCATCGCATCCGACCTGACCGCCGAGATCGGCCACGACATCATGCCGAAGTACCTCCCCGACGGGCGCATCGTCTTTGCGTCTACGCGGCAAACGCGATCGCAGGCGATCCTGCTCGACGAGGGTAAGCCCGGATTCGCCGCGCTGGACGAGGATCGCAACGAGTTCGCGTTCAACCTGCACGTGATCGGCGAGGACGGCACCGGTATCGAGCAGGTCAGTTTCAACCAGAGCCACGACATCGACCCCGCGGTGCTCGCGGACGGCACGGTCGTGTTCAGCCGCTGGGACAACGCCGGCCTGCAGAACAACGAGATCAACCTGTATCGCATGAACCCGGACGGCTCGAGCCTCGAATTGCTGTACGGCACGGAGTCACACGACACCGGCATGAGCGGCGATACGATCCAGTTCATGCAGCCGCGGCAGGCCGAAGACGGACGGATTTTCTCCCTCATACGGCCGTTCACCGATACCGAGGGCGGCGGCGAGATCGTAGCGATCGACACGCCGCAATACGTCGAGAACACCCAGCCGCTGGCGCCGAATATCGGCATCCTCACGGGACCGGCACAGCAGGATGCGACCGTCAACGAGGTCCTGACGGAAGCGGACGTGCCGTCGCCCGGCGGCCGCTACTTCTCGGTCTTCCCGATCCAGGACGGCTCGACCCGCCTGCTCGTGAGCTGGAGCCAGTGCCGCCTCGTCGAGCACGGCGTCGATCGGGACCCAGAAACCCCGGAACTCGAACCCGTCATCGTGCCGTGCACGGCCGAGCGGCTCGCCAACACCGCGGATCCGGCCAGCCAGGAGCCGCCGGCACCGGGTTCGTTCGTCGTTGCGCCGCCGCTGTACGGCATATGGATTTACGATCCGCGCGACGAGACGCAGCTGCCGATCGTGACGGGCGAGGAAGGCTTCATGTTTACCGAAGTCGTCGCGGCCGACCCGCGCCCGACACCGCCCGTCGTCTTCGACGGCAGTGCGAGTTTTGCATTCGACGAAACGCTGGCCGACAGGGGCGAGGCCGTGCTGAATATTCGCAGCGTCTACGATTTCGACGGCAGCGCCGCGGCCGACATCGGAACCGTTGCAGACCCGACGCGGACACCGGCAGCGGACCGCCCGGCACGATTCCTGAGAATCGAAAAAGCGGTTTCCCTCCCGGACGACGAGGTGCGCGACTTCGACAACACGGCATTCGGCGTGACGCCGAGGTTCGGCATGAAGGAAATCGTAGCGTACGCCATGATCGAGCCGGATGGTTCCGTCATGACGAGAATCCCGGCCAGTACCGCGCTCATGGTCAGCGTGCTCGACGCAAACGGCAAGCGCATCACGACGCGCCACGACAACTGGATCACGGCCGCGCCGGGCGAGGAGCTCACGTGCAATGGCTGTCATGTCGCGGACAGCGGTGTATCGCACGGTCGTCGCGGCGCTTTCGACAGTGCCTGGCCGGGCGCGAGCACGGCGGGCGTTGCGTTTCCGGGCACCGACGCGCAGTGGTATGCAGGGGACGTCGGAGACACGATGGCGGAGGCACGCATGCGGATCACGTGTGCAAACGACGGCTGCTCGTCCATCGAGCCGTCGATGGACGTGATCTACCGCGACGTCTGGACGGACCCGGACGATCGCGAGCCGGACCCGGACATCGATTACCTGTACGCGCGGCTCGACACGCCGATGCCCGTGCCGGCGGCCTGCCTGTCCGACTGGCAGGCGCACTGTCGTGCCGTGATCAATTACGAGATGCATATCCACCCGCTGTGGAGCCAGCCGCGCCTCGTCTTCGACGAATCCGTGGAGCCGCCGGTGCCCGTGCTGGATGAAAACGGTATGCAGGTGAACGACAACTGCCTCAATTGTCACACACCGGTCGACCCCGACGACGGCGTCACGGCGCAGGTACCCGCCGGACAGCTCGACCTTTCGGACGGCCCGTCGCCGCAGCAGGCGGACCATTTCCATGCCTATCGTGAACTCATACTTACTGACAACCTGCAGGAGGTGGTCAACGGAGAGCTCGTGGATGCCATGCAACAGGTTGGCGTCGACGACGACGGCAACCCGATCTTCGACGTGATCCCGATTCCTCCGCCGGCGCGCCTCGGCAGCGCGCGCGCGTCCGGCGACTTTTTCGACCGCTTCGAAGACCCGAACGATTCTCACTTCAACATCTTGTCGCCCTCGGAGAGACGCCTGATCGCGGAATGGTTGGATGTCGGCGCCCAGTACTACAATAATCCCTTCGACGCGCCGGCCGATTAGGTCCGCGTGCATCGGCGTGCTGGCGGCGCTCGCGCTCCAGCTGCATCCGGCGGAACCGGTCCGGGCGGCCGAGAAAGCGCTGCGCCAGGTCGCCGTGGCCGACCCGTACCTCGAGATGCACACGGGCCCCGGGCGCGGCTATCCCGTGTTTCACGTCGTCGACCGCGGCGAGACCGTGTCGATCGTGAAGCAGCGCACGAGCTGGTATCTCGTCCGCGACGCGGCGGGTACCGAGGGCTGGGTCGACGCCGATCAGATGCTCGAGACCTTGCAGCCCGGTGGCGACGCTTTCGAGGTCCGCCGGGCCTCCCTCGACGACTTCACGAACGCCCGCTGGGAGTTCGGCGCGCTCGCGGGCGACTTCGGCGGCGCGAACATCGTCTCGCTCTATGGCAGCTACTCGCTCAACCCGAATGTGGCCGTAGAGGTATGGGGTTCACAGATTTTGGGAAATTTTTCGAACGGCTGGATGGGGAGTGTTAACGTCGTCCACGAAGCGTTCCCGGAATGGCGGTTTACGCCGTTCTTCACTCT
>JBFISV010000134.1:0-6671 GCA_041608415.1 Woeseiaceae bacterium | reverse complement strand
GTCAAAAGGGCGCCCCGGGCCCGCCGCGACCGCGGACCCGGGGCGCCAGCGACGCGAACGGCGCCGTTTTCCCCCAAAGCAAGACCATTGCGGGCCGCAAGGCCCGCTTTTTTGCTGTGCGTCGGCAAGGCTGTCTTGATGCGCGGCCCGAAACCGCTGTGACAGTCGTCACAGTGTTTTTCCCGGGCGCATGGTTTAATAGGCGCGTTCGGCGTCTTATGTAAGGCGGAAGGCAACAATGAGGCAGCAACGGTTATTGGCAGTTTGGGCAATGCGGGCATTCACGGCCGTCGTCGGCGCGTCGCTCGTTGCGGGTTCCGTACTCGCCTCGGACATCTATCGCTATACGGACGACGACGGCAACGTCTACTACGTCGACCGGCCCAGCGGCGCGCAGACCGAGCAGCGTCTCGCCATTCCTTCGAAGCCCAGCGCATACCGGCCGCCGGAACGCGAGGATGCACGCGAGGGCGGCGGTGACGCCGCGCCTGGCGAGGGCGGCGCGGACGACGAAGCCCCCGCGAAAAAATTGACGCGGGCGGAGAAAAAGGCTGCGAAGCGTCAACGCGACCAGCAATGCCAGTCGTCCCGCGACACCCTCGAATCGCTGACGTCGGCGCCACGGCTTTTCCGCGAAGACGAGAACGGCGAACGCGTCTATCTCGACGAAGCCGAATCGCAGGCCGCTCGGGACAGGGCCGCCCGGCTGGTCGAAGAAAACTGCAGCTAGGGGTCGGCGCGGCCACGTTACAATAGCCGTGAGCGTGTTCACGGAGCGCCGGACTTGAGCGCAGCAAGCGATTCCACAGCCAGCGAGACGCAGGCATACCTGCCCGATTTCTGCGCCGCGGGCACGATTTTCATCGTCGTCCTCATCGCCGAGCTCGTGGCCATCATGCTGACGCTGGCATCGCATACCGAAGGCCTGTTTTTCATCGACCTCTACAAGACGTCTTTTTTCATGATGTGGTTCGCACTGCTCGGCTCCGCGATCATGTGCCGTCTGCGTGCGCGGCTGGAGGTGGCCGGCCAGACGCGCGCGTTCGTCCTCAGTTTTTTCGTGCTGCTGCTCTTGTGCCTGGCGCTCGCCGAGATTGCGTGGCGGCTCGCCTCCGTGTTCAGCGATCTCATTTATCTCGACACCGGGCATGCGGATTTTCTGCTGCGCGCGTTCGCGATAGGCGCGATCATCATCGGCTTGGCGATGCGCTACCTGTACGTGTCGAGCGAATGGCGGCGCAGCATCGTGCTCGAGGCGCAATCGCGCGTCAGTGCGCTGCAGGCTCTCATGCGGCCGCACTTCCTGTTCAACAGCATGAATACGATCGCATCGCTGACGCGCAGCAACCCGCGGCAGGCCGAGGAAGCGGTGGAAGACCTGTCCGACCTGCTGCGCGCCAACCTCGGCGGCTCGAAGGACCGCACGTCGCTGAAACAGGAATTCGAGCTCGCCGCGATTTACCAGCGCATCGAGAAGCTGCGGCTCGGCGAGCGGCTCCGGGTACGATGGGATATCGGCGACCTGCCGATGCGCGCCCTGATTCCCAGCCTCACGATCCAGCCGTTGCTCGAGAACGCGATCTATCACGGCATCGAGCTGCTGCCCGACGGCGGCGAGGTCGTGGTCGCGGGCAGGCGCGACGGGCAGTATCTCACGATCGACATATCCAACCCGGTCGCCGCGAACGCGGAGCGCAAGCGGGATGGCAACCAGATGGCGATGTCCAACATCCGCCAGCGTTACGAACTGGCCTACGGCGGCCGCGCGAGCGTGGACGTGAGCGACAGCGGCGACAATTTCGCGGTACGCCTGCGTTTCCCGGTCGAAGAGGCAGAGGCGTGAAAGTCCTCGTCGTCGACGACGAGGCACCCGCACGCGATCGTCTCAAACGGATTCTCGACGAACTGGAGGGCTACGAGTGCGTTGGCGAAGCCGGCAATGGCGAGCAGGCCCTGTCGATGGTAGACGAGATACGGCCCGACATCGTGTTGCTCGACATCCGCATGCCGGGCCTCAACGGCATCCAGACCGCGCATCACCTGAACTCCCTCGAGCAGCCGCCCGCCGTCGTCTTTGCAACGGCGTACGACGAGTATGCGATCGAGGCGTTCGAGGCGCGCGCCATCGGCTACGTCCTCAAGCCGGTCCGCTCCGAGCGGCTGGCGGCCGCGCTCGATCATGCATCGAGACTGGCGGGGCCGGTGATCGACGAGGTCGCCGAAAAGTCCCGAATGGCCTCGCGGCGCGAACACATATGCGCGCGCTCGCAGGGCCGCCTCGTACTGATTCCGCTCGCCGACATCGCCGTGTTTCGCGCCGATCAAAAATACGTGCGGGTACAGCACGCCGGGGGCGAAACGCTGATCGATGAGTCGCTAAAATCGCTCGAACGTGAGTTCGGTGACGATTTCGTGCGCATTCATCGCAGTGCGCTGGTCAGCGTGGCCTACGTCAACAGGCTCGAGAAAACGACAGATGGAAAAACTCGCGTCGTGCTGCGCGAGGGCTCGCAAGCCGGCGAGGATGCAATGATAATCAGTCGCCGGCACCTGGCCGACGTCCGCCGGCGCCTCAAAGGAACCTGATCGAACGTGAAAATTCGTATCGCAACGCGCAAGAGCGCGCTCGCGCTGTGGCAGGCGAAACACGTCGGTACCCGCCTCGAGGCGATCGACCGCGTCGAGGCCGTCGAACTCGTGCCCTTGTCGACGCGTGGCGACGAAATTCTCGATCGCAGCCTGCAGAAGATCGGCGGTAAAGGGCTGTTCATCAAGGAGCTGGAAACCGCGATGCGCGACGGCGCCGCCGACATTGCCGTGCACTCGATGAAAGACGTGCCGGCCGACCTGCCGGGCGGTTTCCGGATCGCAGCCGTACTCGAGCGCGCCAATCACGCCGACGCACTCGTTGGCCGCGATATTCGGTCGCTTCGCGACCTGGGCGATGGCGCGCGTATCGGCAGTTCGAGTCTCCGGCGCCGGGCACAGCTCAAGATGCTAAGGGGCGATCTTCACGTCGAGGCGCTGCGCGGCAACGTCAACACGCGCCTTGCCAAACTCGATGCCGGGGCATACGACGCCATCATGCTCGCCGCTGCCGGCCTCGAACGTCTCGGCATGGCGAATCGTATCAGCCAGCAATTCGACAGCCGCGAAATGCTCCCTGCCGCCGCGCAGGGCGTCATCGGCATCGAATGCCGCGAGGAGCATGCGGCGCTGGTCGACGTTCTCGCCGAACTCGTTCACGAACCGACCCGGCGGACCACCGCCGCCGAACGTGCCGTCGCCAGGGTGCTGCAGGCGAGTTGCCAGTCGCCGGTCGCGGCGCATGGCGTGATCGAGGGCGGGGAACTGCGGCTGTGTGCGTTGGTCGCGTTACCCGACGGCAGCGACCATCTGCGCGATGAGATATCGGGCGCACCGGCCGATGCCGAGGATCTCGGGCACGCGCTCGCGGAGAGGTTGTTGTCGAACGGCGCGGCCGACCTGCTTGCGCGTGCCGCGGCCATGACGGGCGATGACCGGCAATGAAGATGCTTGAAGGGATCGCTGTTCTCATTACGCGCCCGCGTGATCAATCGGCCGAGCTCGCCGCAATCATCCAAAAACGGGGCGGGACCGCGATCGTATTTCCGAGCCTCGAAATCGTTCCGCGTGAGACCGCATCCATCGAAACGGATCTGGCGGCCCTGCATCGGGCCGATATCAGTATTTTCATCAGCCGCAATGCGGTCGATCACGGACTCGCCTATGCGGAAGGACTGCTCGCAGCGATCGGCCCGACGACGGCAGCAACGATCGAGCGCGCGGGCAGGGACGTTGCCATCCAGCCGGGCGCCGGATTCGACAGCGAGCACTTGCTGGCGGAAACGGCGTTCGGCGACGTTGCCGGGAAAACCATTCGGATCATTCGCGGCGGTCCCGGCCGGGAGCGGCTGGCGGACGAACTGCGATCGCGCGGCGCCCGCGTCGAGTATCTGTCGACCTACGAGCGTCGACTGCCGCATTACCCGGCGCACGAGCTCACCGAACTCGAAGACCGCTGGCGGAATGCAGGCATCGACGCCGTCGTGATCATGAGCGTACAGTCGCTCGCCAATCTCGAGAAGCTGTTGCCGGAATGGTGCCTGCGGCAGCTCGCAGAAACCCCACTGGTGACTCCCTCCGGTCGTGTGTTAAAAGAGTCGCTGAAACGATTTCCCGGCTGCCGTGCGATTCTCGCTGCCGGGCCCGAGGCCGACGTAATCGCCGACAGCCTCGTGGCCATCAAGCGATTTCGGCCGTTGGCCACGAGAAAACCGGACTGACGATGAGCGACACTGAAAAGAACGAGCGGCCGCCTGGCATTGAGGACGACGACGCGGGACCGGCCGAGGCGACTGCCTCGCCTGACGAGGCTGCCGACGACGCCGGGCCGGACGAGACTGCCGACACAGGGCCCGACAGCACCGACGAAGTCGGCCTGGATGAACCGCCGGCGCCGGAGACCGTGGTCGTCAAAAAACGTGGCGCCTCGGCGACGATCGCCTGGCTCGCGCTGTTCCTCGCGCTCATCACGGTGGCCGGAGTCGGTTATCTCGGGCTAGAGAAGTATCGTGCCGACAGGAGTGCGGCTCAGGATGCCGGCGCGATCGCGGCATTATCGGACGAGCTTGCCGACACAGAAGACGCGCTCGCCGAGCTTCGCGCCAGCCTCGACGCGCTCGCATCGAAGGAGTCCGATACAGGCCGGGTGCTCGAGTCGCTGCGGCGCGACCTCGACGACCGGGCGCAGCTGTTCGACAGCCTGCCGCCACGCATGACGAGCCTCGAACGAACGATTGCGGCACTGCAGGGCGTTTCGCTCGATGCCCGTAATACCTACCTCATCGCCGAAGCGGAGTACTACCTGCAAATCGCGAATGCCCAGTTGCAGCTCGCTGGCAACAGCTACCTCGCGTCGCTCGCGCTCGAACAGGCGGACGACCGGCTGCTGCAACTCGGCGACCCGGCGCTCACCGACGTGCGCCGCGCGATCGCCGATGAAATCGCCGCGCTCGACGTCATCGAACGCCCCGACATTGCGGGACTCTCGCTGACGCTTGCGAGTCTTGCGCGCGTCGTCGATTCGCTGCCGCTCAGGAGGAAGTCCGAGGCGGATGTTTTCGAAGCAGACGACGATACGGAAACGCTTAGTGGCGCCGCGCGCGCCTGGGCCTCCGTCAAAGGCGCCGCATCCCGGCTTGTCTCGCACACGCCGCCGGGCGAAGTCGATGCGCCGTTGCTGACACCCGACGCCGAGCCTCTCGTTCGCAGCAACCTCGCACTGCAATTGCAGGCGGCCAGGCTCGCGATGCTGCGCGGCGAGGTGGAAGTGTTCGAGCAGAGCCTCGATGACGCCGGTGCCTGGATCACGGAATACTTCGATACCGGGAGCGAGCCCGTCGCCGGCGCCCGCCGCACGATCGACGAGGTCCGCAACGCCTATTCGGTCAGCTCGCCGCCCGACATCTCGGGCTCGTTGCGGCTGCTGCGGCAATACAAAGCGATCGTCGAGCCCGACGAATGATATTCGGCCTGATCGTCGTCGTCGTCGCCATCGTCAGTGCATTGGCTGCACAGGCATTATTGACCGACCCCGGGTATGTCGCGATCACCATACGCGGCCACCTGTTCGAGATGTCGCTGCCCGTTCTCGTGCTCATGGTCATCGTGATCGTCGCGGCGCTGCTGCTGATCCGCTTCCTGATCATGACGCCGCGGCGGCTCGGCGAAGCGGCCGGGCGGTATCGCTCCGGGCGCGCGGGGCAAAAGCTCACGCGCGGCATGATCGAGGTCGCCGAAGGCAATTTCGCGCGCGGCGAAAAGATGCTCGCGCGCGCCGCCGGCAGCAGCGATTCGCCGTTTTTCAATTATCTGCAGGCGGCGCGTGCCGCCCACCTGCAGGGGCGCGACGAACGCCGCGACGAGTGGCTCAGGCTCGCGTATGAGAAAACGCCCGAAGCGACCAACGCGGTGCTGCTGACGCAGGCCGAGTTCCAGCTCGATCGCGGCCAGTATGAGCAGGCGCTCGCGACGCTGCGCCGCATCGACGAGGGCACCCGCGATCACAGCTACGCGCTGGCGCTGCTGGGCCGGATCTACTTCAGGCTCAATGACTGGGAGAATCTCGGGTCCCTATTGCCGCGGCTCAAGAAACAAAGCCAGGTCGACAAGCAGACGCGCGATAAATGGACCGTGCGCGTGCATCGCGAGCGCCTCAAAGCCGCCGCCGAAGGCGACGCGGTGCTGGCCGCCTGGAAACAGGTGCCCAAACACCTGCGGTCCAGGCTCGACCTGCTCGATGCCTATTATGCCGGCCTCATTCGCTGCGGCCTCAACGAAAAGGCCGAGAAAGACCTTGCGGCTGCGATCAAGTCCGAATGGCGCGGTCCGCTGGTCCGCCTGTTCGGCCTCGTCGAGGGCAAGGACGCATCGAAGCAGCTGAAACGCGTCGAGGGCTGGCTCGCGACGCACGGCGAAGATCCGGACCTGCTGCTCGCCGCGGCGCGGCTCTGCCTGCGCAATGAACTCTGGGGCAAGGCACGCAGTTACCTCGAGTCCGTCATCGCGCTGCGGCCGACGCCCGAGGCCTACCAGGAATACGGCCAGCTTCTGAACCGGCTCGGCGAGTCCGGCGATGCGGCCCAGGC
>JBFISV010000133.1:0-6705 GCA_041608415.1 Woeseiaceae bacterium | reverse complement strand
GAAGTACCCCGGCGTGCTCACGTGCGCGGAGGAGTCCACGTCGTGGCCAAAGGTCACGCGGCCGATCGAAGAGGGAGGGCTCGGCTTCGACCTCAAGTGGAACATGGGATGGATGAACGACACGCTGTCATACATGCATGAGGATCCCGTGCATCGCAAACATCATCACGACAAGATGACATTCGGCCTCGTCTACGCCTTCAACGAGAATTTCGTGCTACCGCTGTCGCACGACGAGGTCGTTCACGGCAAGGGCTCGCTGATGGGACGCATGCCGGGCGACGACTGGCAGAAATTTGCCAACCTGCGCGCCTATTTCGCCAATATGTATGCGCACCCGGGCAAGAAGCTGCTGTTCATGGGCAGCGAACTCGCTCAGTGGAAGGAATGGAGTCACGACCAGTCGCTGGACTGGCACCTGCTGGACTACCCTCTGCACCGCGGTGTGCAGACGCTCGTGCGCGAGCTCAACGCGCTGTATGCATCGACGCCGGCGCTCTACGAGCAGGATTTCGATTCGGGCGGTTTCGAGTGGATCGACTGGAACGACCGCGACAACAGCGTGCTGTCGTGGATGCGGCGAGATCGCAGCGGCGGGCACGTCATCTGCGTGAGCAATTTCACGCCCGTCACACGCCCGGGATTCCGTGTCGGCGTACCCGAGATCCGCGGCTACGTCGAGGCCCTGAACACCGACGACGAGCGCTATGGCGGCAGCGGCGTCGCGAACCATGAGATCGCGGCCGACAACACCGCCTGTCATGGCCGATCGTGCTCCGTGTCCTTGCACCTTCCGCCGCTTGCCACCCTAATCCTGAAAACCGCCGACTAGCTCACCCGGAGACCCGAATGCCTGCCCGACCCGAAAAATCCACCGGTATCGGCGACATCGACCTGTTGAAGTCGCCAAAACTGCCGATGACGGCCGACGCCATCCTCAAGGATTTCACGCATTACTTCGGCCGCATGCTGGGCCGGCGCACGATACGGGCGAAATCGCCGTTTCTCTACCAGGCCGTGGTGTTCGCCGCCCGCGACCGGCTCATGGAGCGCTGGGCGCAGACGCGCACGTCGATGGAGCGGGACGGCAATCGGCGCGTCGCCTACCTGTCGCTCGAGTTCCTGATGGGACGGCTGCTACGCAATGCCCTCCTGAATCTCGGCATCGAGGGCGAGACGCGCGAGGCGCTGAGCCGGCTCGGGCTCGAACTCGAGGACGTCTACGAACGCGAATGCGACGCCGGTCTCGGCAACGGCGGTCTGGGACGGCTGGCTGCCTGTTTCCTCGACAGCTGCGCAACGCTGGCGCTGCCCGTGCTCGGCTACGGCATTCGATACCATTACGGCATGTTCCACCAGCGCATCCAGAACGGCTACCAGGTCGAGGAGCCCGATGCCTGGCTCAGGGAGGGCTTCCCGTGGGAGATCGAGCGCATCGAGCTCGTCCAGACGATCAAGTTCGGCGGACGCACGCAAACGATGACGGACAGCCGCGGCGAGACGCGTTTCGCCTGGACCGACACGCATGACGTGCTCGCGATACCGTACGACGTGCCGATACCGGGCTACAAGAACGACATCGTCAATACCCTCAGGTTGTGGTCCGCTGCCGCGACCGACGAGTTCGATCTCGAGGAATTCAACGCGGGCAGCTACGCCGACGCGGTCGCGTCGAAGAACGCCGCCGAGAACATCACGATGGTGCTGTACCCGAACGCGGAGACGGAGAATGGCCAGGAGCTCAGGCTGCGGCAGCAATATTTCCTGGCCTCGGCGAGCCTGCAGGACACGCTGCGTCACTGGAGCCGGCTGCACGGCGACGACTTCAGCCAGTTCGCCGACAAGAACGGTTTCCAGCTCAACGACACGCACCCGGCCATCGCCGTCGCCGAACTCATGCGACTGCTCATCGACGAGCATCACCTCGACTGGGAAGAAGCCTGGCAGATCACGACGCAGACCATGGCGTACACGAATCACACGCTGTTGCCTGAGGCGCTGGAGCGCTGGCCTGTCTCGATGTTCCGGCGACTGTTGCCACGGCTGCTCGACATCATTTACGAGATCAATGCGCGCTTCATCGTCGAAGTCAGCCAGCGCTGGCCCGGGGACAGCGCGCGCGTCAGCCGGATGTCGCTCATCGAGGAGGGCAGCGAGCCGATGGTGCGCATGGCGTATCTCGCGATCGTCGGCAGCTATTCGGTCAACGGCGTCGCGGCGCTGCATTCGAAGCTGCTCACCGAGGGGCTGTTTCGCGATTTCGCGGAGCTCTGGCCCGGGAAGTTCAACAACAAGACCAACGGGGTGACGCAGCGCCGCTGGCTGGCGGCCTGCAACCCGGAGCTCGGCAAGCTGATTACGAGCAAGATCGGCGACGGCTGGGTCACCGAACTGACCGCACTCGAAAAGCTTCGGGATCACATCGACGACGAGCAATTCCAGTCCGACTGGCGGCGCGCCAAGCTCTCCAACAAGGTCCGTCTCGGACGCGAAATCGAACGCAGGACCGGTCTCACGGTGCCCGCGAGCATGCTGTACGACGTGCAGGTCAAGCGCATTCACGAATACAAGCGTCAGCTCCTCAACGTCCTGCACGCGATCCACCTCTACGACCGGATCCTGCGCGGCGACGCGGAGGGGCTCGCGCCGCGCGTCATCATCTTCGGCGGCAAGGCCGCGCCCGGCTACGTCATGGCGAAGAACGTCATCAAGTGCATCAACAACGTCGCGCGGGTAATCAACAGCGACCCGGCCACCGATGAACGCCTGAGAATGATTTTTTATCCCGATTACAACGTGTCCGCGATGGAGTTGATCTGTCCCGCAGCCGACATATCCGAGCAGATTTCGACCGCGGGCAAGGAGGCGTCTGGCACCGGCAACATGAAGTTCATGATGAACGGCGCGATAACGGTCGGCACCCTCGACGGCGCGAACGTCGAGATTCTCGAAGCCGTCGGCGAGGAAAACTTTTTCCTGTTCGGGCTCACGGTCGACGAAATCGGCGCGCTGCGCGGCCGCTACGATCCGCAGTCGATCATCGCGGCCGACGAGGATTTCAGCCGCGTCATGCAGCTGCTCGAGAGCGGCCATTTCAATCGTTTCGAATCGCGCGTGCTCGATCCCGTCATTCGCGCTGTCCGCGAACCGGCCGATCCATGGATGACGGCGGCGGACTTTCGCAGCTTCGTCGATGCCCAGCAGCGGGCTAACGACGCATGGCTGGACCGTGACCGCTGGACCCGCATGAGCATCCTCAACACGGCCTCGTCGGGTCGCTTTTCGACCGATCGCACGATTCGCGATTACAATGACGAGATCTGGCGACTCAGGCCGATCGCGGCTGGCTGATGGACACCGGTTCTCCGACGCCTCTCGGTGCAACGCCCACCGGGGACGGCGTAAATTTTGCGCTGTATTCCGCCGTCGCGAAGCGCGTCGAGCTCTGCCTGTATTCGGAGGACGGTCACGCGCGCGAACGCATGGACCTGCCCGAGTGCACCGACAACGTCTGGCACGGCTTCGTGCCGGGACTCGCCGCGGGCCAGCGATACGGCTACCGGGTCCACGGCCCGTTCCGGCCGGCGGGCGGCCTGTTCTGCAATCCCGAGAAGCTCCTTATCGATCCCTACGCGCGGCGCCTCGACGGCGAATTTCACTGGCACGATTCGGTCTTCGCCTACAAACCCGGTGACAGCGCGCCGCATGTGCCGAAGAGCGTCGTTTGCGAGCCGCGCCCGCGGCCAAAACGCGTATTTACCATCGCGTGGGCCGATACGATATTTTACGAACTCAACGTGCGCGGCTACACGATGCGCCATCCGTCGGTCAGCGATGCCGAGCGCGGCAAATTCGACGGCCTCAGGAACAAGGACGTCCTCGAGTATCTGAAATCGCTCGGCATCACGTCGGTCGAGCTGATGCCGGTGCATGCCTTCATCGACGAGCATCACCTGATGCACCACGGACTGCGCAACTTCTGGGGCTACAACGCGATCAACTTCTTCGCGCCCACGCCGCGTTACGCGAACACCGACCCGGTCGCCGAGTTTCGCAGCATGGTCGCCGCCATACACGATGCCGGGATGGAGGTGATCCTCGACGTCGTCTACAACCACACCGGCGAGGCCGACGGCGGGGGGCCGACGCTGTCGTTTCGCGGCATCGACAATCTGCGCTACTACCGCGTTTCCGCGGACAAGCCGGGCCACTACATCAACGACACCGGCTGCGGCAACACGATCAACGCCGACGAGCCCGTCGTGCAGCAGCTCATCCTCGACAGCCTGCGCTACTGGGCGAACGACATGGGCGTCGACGGCTTCCGCTTCGACCTCGCAACGGTGCTCGGCCGCCACAAGGACGGCTTCTCGGCGAAGCATCCGTTGCTCATGGCCATTAGCAGGGATCCCGCGCTGGCCGACGCGAAGCTGATCGCGGAACCCTGGGACCCGGGTCCGGGCGGCTACCAGCTCGGCGCATTCCCGGGCCGCTGGGCCGAATGGAACGACCGCTTTCGCGACGCGGCACGGCGCTTCTGGCGCGGCGACGATAAGCAGACCGGCGAACTCGCGCGCCGCCTGCACGGTTCGGCCGACCTGTTCGAGGCGAGCGGGCGCACGCCGTCCGCGGGCGTGAGCTTCATCACGACGCACGACGGCTATACGCTCAACGACCTCGTTTCCTACGAGCGCCGCCACAACGAGGCGAACGGCGAGAACAACCGCGACGGTCACCGGCACAATTACAGCTGCAATCACGGCGTCGAGGGACCGACCGACGACGGGCACATCGTGTGGCGGCGGCGCCAGCACCGGCTCAACCTGCTCGCAACGCTGCTCGTGAGTCGCGGCACGCCGCTATTGCTCGCCGGCGACGAATTCGGCAACACCCAGGGCGGCAATAACAACGCGTATGCGCAGGACAACGAAATCGGCTGGCTCGACTGGTCCGGCATCGAGCGCGATCCCGCGTTTACCGAGGCGGTCAAGTCGCTGATCCGCTTGCGCAACGACCTGCCCTTGTTGCGGCTCGACCAGTTCGTGCACGGCACGCTCGAGAAAGGCGGCCGGCGCATTTCGATCGGCTGGATCAATCCGGACGGCGCGATGCGCACGGAGGAAGACTGGTCGTTCGGTCACGCGTTCGGCGTGCTGCTGACCGACGAGCACGACGGCGAACTCGCCGCGGCCGGCGCCCTGTATTGCAATGCGTGGCACGGCCAGCTGCCGATCGAGCTGCCGATCATCGACGAACCGCTCGAATGGCACGTCGAGTTTTGCAGCGACCGGCGCAGCGTGGAGGTCGTCGAGCAATCGCTGCGGCTGCCCGGACATTCGATCGCATTGTTGCGCGCGAATGTGGTCGCGCCGGCCGCGCTCGCCGAGGTGGCGGACGAGGCGTGACGCTCTGTTGCTGCCTACGGCTTCATCGAGGCCGGCTGACGGCGCTTTCGCCTCGGCCGGCTCGTGTGCCCCGGCAGCTGAAATCCGCCGGCTAGTCCGGCTAGTAAAGTCCCGCCAGCGCGTTTCGCACCGACGCGCTGCTCACACACTGGCAGCGCGTATCGCCGACGTAGCGTACGCAGTAGGCGACGAGTCCGTTCGGACAGCTGGGTCCCTGCTTCGCGCGGCGCCGTGCCGCCATACGCTCGCGTTTCTCGACCGCGGCCCAGTCGCCGGTCAGCATCGCGCGATGCTCGAGTTCTTCCATGGGTAAATACGTTCCGCAACCCGCCGCAAACAGGATGCCCGCCAACATCAAAACCTTCATGGTCCGTCCCTCTGCGTCACTCCAGGACGCGTATTTCTCAGGATCACGGATACCAATTATGTCGGCTCGCGTTCAGTGACGCGCCACACACTACCCGGCGGCGACGGCGCGGCGCCGGGCGCCTTGCGTTACGGCAACAGGCCGCCAGCCACCCGGTCGCGTGGCTCCGGGTGTTTGTGGCCAATTAGCAACAGCAATGCTCGAGCGCCGTATTTGTGAAACCGGTCACACAAAAGGCAAAACGGCCGCAAAGCGGCCGTCGTTTTGCGCAAATCGGGGCGCGCCTTCAGGCCGCGACGATCTTCGCGCCGGGATCCTTGGCGCCGCCCTTGGGCTGCTCGGCCGGTACTTCCCAGTCGTCCGGCATGCGGCTGAAATCGAAAAACGGCTCCTCGTCGCCCTCCTCGATCGCGTCCTGCACCTGTTTGTAGAATTCGCCGCCGGCCTTGTCGGAGAACGTGATTTCGACTTCTTTCGCTTCGGACTCCGTCTCGGGGCGCTGGCAGTATTCCGGGAAGGTCGCTTCGCCGGCATGGCCCGACGCATAGCCCTTCGCGAACATCTGCTTCAGGATGCCGAAGCCGTCGTCCTGCACGAGCACGCCGCCGCGCGGGTGGCCGCCCAGGGTTTTCATGTGCTCGATGAATTTGTCGAGGTCGTAGCAATCGTAGGCGACGTGCTGGCAGGAGTGATCGCCGTGCTTCTCGACGAAACTCGTGACCTGCGATTTCTTCTCGCGGTCGATGCCCTCGATGAGCGCGATGCCGAAGTTGCCGTAATCGATGCACCAGATCTTCATGCTGCTGTTCGGGTCGCCGGGCCGTGCATCGTCGATGCGCTTGATCAGCCTCCCGCCTTCGACCTCGATGTGAAACCAGGCCCATTTCTCGATGTTGCCTTTTTCGACCGCGTAGGCGACGTGGTCGATCTTTC
>JBFISV010000132.1:0-6786 GCA_041608415.1 Woeseiaceae bacterium | reverse complement strand
GCTCGGCCGCCAGGTCGCCGCCATCGGACGCGCGTTCGGGATGCAGGTGCTCGTTGCCGCGCGTCCCGGGGCCGCGACCGTCCCGGACGGCCGGACGCCGTTCGAGCGGATGCTCGAACAGGCGGACGTCATTTCGCTGCACTGCCCGCTCAACGAGGATACGCGCCGCCTGTTTTCGACGGCACAATTCGAACGGATGCGACGTTCGGCAATCCTCATCAATACGGCAAGGGGCGGCCTCGTGGATTCGGCGGCGCTGGCCGGCGCGCTCGCGCGCGGCGAAATCGCCGCAGCCGCGGTTGACGTATTGCCGCAGGAACCGCCCGTCGACGGCGACCCGTTACTTTCCTACACGGGCGACAACCTCATCGTCACGCCGCATATTGCCTGGGCGACGGACGAAGCGCGGCAAAATGCGATCGACGAACTGGCCGCGAACCTCGTCGCATTTGCCGCCGGCGCGATCCGCAATCGCGTCGTTTAATGACGGGGCCTCCTCAGGCGGCCGTCGCCCCTCGCCAGGCCCGTCAAGCGTAGATAGACGAATGGTACGTGTTCTCGTATGCGGGGTGTCGTGCCTGCGTTCGCTTGCCGGAGCCGCCTCACCGTCCGATACGCTCTTTAAAACCTCGGTCAGATGATCGGCAACAAGGATCTCAGCAGCAGTTCTACAAGGCGCCGGTTGCCTCTCATGTTGAAATGCGAGATAGCGTCGATGAACACCGTCTCGACGATATCGTCGAACTCGCAGCTCGCATCAACAATAAAATAGCCGTCCGACTGCAACTTTCGACATTCGTGCTTGAGCCTCGGATAGACGGCCGTGACGCCGCGGCGATAGACCGCTGTTCCGGGCAGCGCGTATTCGCGCTCGTCACTCGAAAAAACTTTCTGGCTGCAGTACTGGTTCGGCTGAAGCGCGTGAACGATCGCTATTCCACGGGATCGACAAACTTCCTGCATGAGCCGGGCCGCACGCGACCACCGTTGGACGATGTCTGTCACAATATCGTTTTCCGACAGCGCACTGTCATGGCGGCCCATTTCCGGCTCCGGAATTGCCGCGGCAGCTTGCCTCAGGTGCCAGATGCTCGGAGCCCCTGCCTGGTAGCCCTCTTCAACGTTTGCATACGAAAGCGCCGCGTCATTGAAGCCATCGAGCACGACAACGGCGTCGAACTCCTGGCCTTCGGCGAGGAAAAAGTTGAGTGCCAGCAGTGTCTGCGGTTGCTTCATTCCGCCCGCGGCGAAATTCAGGATAATCGTTTCCCGGCCATTCGCACGGTCGTCGGCATCGATCCCTCTGCCCAGTGACAGTCCCGCCAGCAGTGCGAACCAGTGTGCAACCGATCCCCCGAACACGCCGACAATAAAGAATTTTTCCCTGTCGGGAGGTACAAACGGATAATCCCGATCGCTGAAAAACCCGTAATTATTCGCTCTACTCGAAGTCCAGCCCGGCTCTTCTCCGGGATTCGCGGGGTGATTCATTCGCCGAATTCGCTCGGGTGCGACGAGGTTTCGGATAACCAGCCCCGGCGCTCCCGTAAAGGCGAGAAAATGATGCAAGCGCACTCTCTTATCCGGCGGTACTTTTGCAAAGTCCGCGCCCGCCGATTGCGCCTTAAGTTTATCGGCATCCTTTCCGGACACTGGCATTGATCCGTCCTCCCTTCATCGCCGGCATATCGAGCGTGCGCGGGTCGACCCGATGAAATCGGTGTTAACGCGTCAGTCGCGCGTGCGCGCGAGCACTTTTTCGTAATCGGCGGTGTCCACCGGTGCGCACTCGATCTTGAAGTCTTCGGGCTGGTGCTCACGCATCCGGTTGTAGAGAAGCCCGTGCGCCGACTGTGCGAGCGATCCCGTGATGATACCGTTTTCATTGTCGCAGTTTCTTGCCATCGCCATCAGCTTGTCGAAGGTCTGCATGAAGTTTCTCGTGTGGCGGCGCCGGATTTCGGTCTTGTAGAACAAGCTTTCGTAGCCGCCGTAATCTTCTTCGTCGATGAGCAGAAACTCGCGTGAAAACACGCCGTCGTCCCGCCGCGCGAGCATGTGCCACAGCTGCTCGATGCGTTCCCGCGGAACGAGTTGCCCCTCGGTCGCTCCCATGCACGAGATGAACAGCATGCCGGTAATGCCGCCGAGCTGCCCCTTGACGTTTTCGGCGATTTTGAAAAACGTTTCCTGGCGCGCGTTCATTTCCGTGGCTGCAATGGCCTGGGTTTGCTTCTCGGACTGAATCGACGTCTGGCGCAGTACTTCGGTGTTGTCGGCGAGTTCTCTTTGCTGGATGAACAGGCCGATGACCAGCCAGAGGAATGCGAGCGGCGCAAAGGCACCCTCGAGGAAGCTGCCGATGTCGTCCAGCGGAATGTCGTAGATCGTCGTCCTGCTCAGTTCGCTGCCGCTGATATAGACGATGCCGCCGAGGATCCAGAGAACGGTGATGATGACGCCCATGAAAATGCGCCAGTCGATCTGGCGCAGATATGAAATCGCTCTGCGAACCATGCCTTACCCCCTGTAGCCGACTGTCGTCAGTGTAGCGCGGAAAGGTCCCGCGCCGGTCCGCCCTCGCGGATGGCCAACCGGACGATTCGGCTGCGAGACCTTCGTGGAAACGTCGCGGCAGGCCGACGTTGACGACATTCGGACCGTCCGAAAATTGTTGAAAGGCGCGCGAAGCGACGGGGCTCATTATTGCAGTCACGACCGGCCGAAAGCCTTTAATGCGCCATTTTTCCCATAAGTTGCTTTTTTGACATAACTCAAACCGCCCTCAGAATGGGGACATTCTTCATTTCGTGGAAATCCGGAATGTCCCCGTTTCGGGCGGCAGGCTCGCGGTCAGGAACGCGCGCATGCCGCGCAGGTACGTGCCTTCGTCCGCGAGGAAAGCATCGTTGTGGCCACCTGAAATCGTGAGCAGCGTGCGCGGCTCGTTCGCCGCCGCGAAAATTTCCTCGCCGTGGCGAAACGGAATGATCTCGTCGTCGCGGCTGTGCACGACGAGCACGGGACAGCGCACGTCCCGAATATAATCGCGTGTCGCATGGCGGAGCCGGCTCAGCCAGCGAACGGGGAGCCATGGATACAGATCGGCGGCGATATCGGGGACGGACGTGAACGACGATTCGACGATCAGCGCCGCCGGCTCGCGCCGGGCGGCGAGCCGCGACGCAACCGAGGCGCCCAGCGAGCGCCCGAAAATCACGATATTTCCGGCGGCGATGCCGCGTGTCTCCGTCAGGTAATGCCACGCCGCCTCGGCGTCTCGATACAGGCCGTGTTCCGTGGCTCGCCCTTCGCTCTGCCCGTAACCGCGATAGTCGATAATCAACACGGACAGGCCCAGCTCGTGGAACTGGCGTATCGAGTCGAGTCGATGCGAGATGTTTCCCGCATTGCCGTGGAAGAACAGCACCACGCGCTCGGATCGGCCCGCGACGAACCAGCCGTGCAGCTTTACTCCGTCCGTCGTTTCGAGAGCGACGTCATCGAAGCTCATGCCCGCGTCGCGCGGCGTCATGACCAGCGCCCTGCCGGCCACCTCCGGGAGATAGAGCATGCGCGCCTGCATGAGGTACACGACGAGCACGAGCAGGCCGTATCCGGCGGCGACAATTGCGATCAGCTTGAGCATGAAATCCCGTATCCGCTACGCGCAAACCGAAACAGCTTTTCAAGCGGTCGCAGTGATTTCGCGGCCGCGATTCCCGACCTGCCAACGTGAGCGGACGCCGCTCTGCTGCGCCGGCGCAATCCGGCGCCGGCTCACGTCGCTGCCGCGTTCTCACCGCCGCAGCGCGGGTCGGCTTTCTGGATATCGGCGATCATCTCGCGCGTGACGGGAATCGGGTCGCAGCCATGATCCTGCTCGCATATCAGGTCGAATCTCGCTTCGGCCTTGATGTGGCAGCCGAAACAGTTGCCGCCGAACTTGTTGACGACGTCGACGAAGCCCCTGTTGCGGATGCTGCTGCCCTCGGGCGTCACATCGAGTTCGAAAAACTCCCAGTCGCGCGTCGCCGCATTCCAGCCCGGCGGGTGTTTGACCATGACCTCCGAAGGGACGAGCTGCACGACCGACCCTGGCGGATAAATCCCGCCGTCGACGGACTCGGCGACGGCAATCGTCGCATCGAGGTCGCCGAGCAGGTTATCGACGAAGAAGTGGCGAACCTTTGTCATCTCGTCGAGACAGCGGAACGCATCGGCATCGATCGTGAGTTGCGCAACGTCTGAAACCGCGGGCGCGTCGCCCGGGGGAGGCGCGGCCTGTGACGGAGCGGCAGCGGCCGGCTCGTCATCCTGGCCGCACGCCTGCAGTGCCAGCAGCGCAAAGCAAACCATTGCGCCTGTCCGCGCCGTCGCAACCTTACGTCCAATCCGGATCAACCGATTTTCTCCCGTCGCAGGTCCTTGATTCGGAGTCCATCCTACTATGCGGCTAACGCCGGACCAAGAATCGGCCGGCGAGGCCTCGAGATGCCGCGGGTTGCGATTCTGAAACCTTCGCCGCGCGCTCTCAGGTTCCGATGATCTGCCGCGCCCAGGTCACGACCGACCTGACGCGCGGCGAGCCGAGGTCGTAGGCTCTATCGAAGCTCACCCAGCGCCATTCATGGTGTTCGGGCTTGCCGGTCTCGGGCGACAGGCCCATCGTAACTTCGCGTTCCGCGGTTTTCGCGAGATAGTAACGCGCGACCTTGCCGCGGCTGTAGGGTCCGCTCTCGAAATACCGTTCACCCCACGCGAAGTCGGTCGACTCGATGCCGGTTTCCTCGCGCAGTTCGCGACGCGCCGCGTCCAGCGGCGCTTCGCCGTCTTCCGTCACGCCTTTGGGGAAATCCCAGTGCTGAAACGCCCGCAACATCAGCGTCCGATAGCCCTCCTGCGTCTGTCGCGCGAGCACGATCCCGCACGACAGTGTCTGCGTGCTCACGTCGCCGCGCTCCTCAGGACGTCCACGGGCGCCGCCATGATTGCGCCGCGGGCGGCGAACAATCCGCTCGCACAGACGACGACGATACCGGCCGTCATACCGACGAGCCATAATGCTGGGTTGAAAGTGTACGGCAGTTCGAACAGGCGGACGGCGATGATTGCCGCGAGTATCGAGGCGCCGGCCGATGCGAGTATGCCGGCGGCGGCGCCGAGCGCGGCGAACTCGGCCATGACGCCCGCAAACACGATGCGCTTTCTGGCGCCGAGCGCCCGCAGTATCGCGCTCTCGAAACGGCGCTCGTCGATCGTCGATTGCACGGCCGCGAACAGGACGGCGACGCCCGCCGCCAGCGTGAACACGAACACGGCCTGCACGGCCAGGCTTGCCTTCTCGACGATGCCGCGAACCTGCCTCAGAATAGAATCGAGATCGATGACCGATATCGTCGGATGGGCCCGCACCAGATCGGCCAGCACGTCACGCTCGTCGGGTTCGACGCGCACGCTCGCGATGAACGTCGCCGGGTAATCGTCGAGTGCGCCCGGCGAAAACACGAGGAAAAAATTGGGCTGGAACGAGTCCCAGTTGATCTTGCGCACGCTCGTTATCTCGGCCGTGAGCTGCTGGCCCGCGATTTCGAACTCCAGCACGTCACCAATTTCCAGCCCGGTCTCGGCGGCGACTTCCTCTTCGATCGACACGAGCGGCGGCCCGGCATAGTCTTCGGCCCACCAGCGGCCCGCGACGAGTTCGTTGCTCGCGCTCAATCGTGCTGTCCACGACAAATTCTGTTCGCGATTGGCGAACCAGTTGCCGTCGCGGCTCGGGAACGTTCGCTCCTTGACCGACACGTCGTTGATCGACGTCATGCGCGCACGAACGAGCGGCGAGAAGTCGGGCGACCCGATGTTTTTTGCTGCAAAAATTTCCTTGACGGAACCGGTCTCGCTGCGCTGAATGTTGATCAGGAACTGGTTCGGCGCATTTTCGTCGAGCGTGCGCCGCCAGCCGTCGAGAAGGTCGGTGCGCACGAGCGTCAGCAGCAGCAGCACCGTGAGCCCGAGACCGAAAGCCACGACCTGCACGGCGCTCGCACGACCGCGCCGCGCGACGTTCGCGAGTCCGTATCGCCACGCGACGCCTACGCCCGAGCGAAACCGGCCCATCGCCGCGACGAGACCGCGGCCGACCAGGTACAGCGCCGCGGCGGTCAGAACGATGCCGCCGAGCACGATTACAAGCATCTTCGCATCGCCGACCGAGCGATACAGCAGCATTGCGACCGCGGCCAGCGACAGCCCCGCGACCAGCACCCGCGACGGAGACGGCGGCATCGCGTCGTGCCGCAGCACCCTGAGCGGCGGCGTGTCCCTGAGCTGCAGCAGGGACGGCAGCGCGAAGCCCAGCAACAGCACGAGCGCGCTGCCTGCGCCAAGCACGACGGGCCTCGGTCCGGGCTGCGGCAGGTTGCCCTGGATGATGTCGGCGAGTATCCAGGACAGCACCGCCTCGGCCGCGAATCCGAGCACGCTGCCGAGCACGACGCCGATGGCGCCGACGAGCAGCAGCTGCACGAGCGCTACCGTGATCACGAAGCCCTGTGTCGCGCCGAGGCTTTTCATCAGCGCAACCGTGTCCATGCGGCGATGCGCGAAACGGCGCGCCGACATCGCGACGGCGACGGCGCTCAACAGCAGGCTGATCACGGCCGTCAGCGACAGGAATCGCTTCGCCCTGGCGGCCGCCGAAAACGCGCGCTCGCTCGACTCCTCGGCCGAACGCAGCCGCAGGGAATCGGGCAGCTCGTCCTCGATCGATCCGTGGAACCGGGC
>JBFISV010000131.1:0-6796 GCA_041608415.1 Woeseiaceae bacterium | reverse complement strand
TCGGTCAGGTAGATGGTGCCGTCGTCCGCAATGGCGAGGTCGTCCGCGTAGACGAGCGGTTGGCCGTTCACGGCGGTCAGAATGTTGCTGACCGCGCCGTCGAGCCCGACGCGCTGCACGCCGACGTGCGCGTTCGCCACCAGCAGTGAGCCGTCTTTCGCGATCTCGATGCCGAGCGGCCGGCCGTCGGTTTTCGCGATGACGTCGACGGCGCCACCGCGTGGAGAAATCCTGAGGATCGCGCCGTCCTCGCTGGTCGCGTACAGATGGCCGTCCGGACCGACGGCGACGTCCTCGGGCCCGGCGTGTTGCCCGAGGTCTATTCCCCGCGCCGCCCTCAGCAGGTCGTTTTCGGAGAACGCGCCCGTGAATCCCGCGTCCTCGGGCGCCTGCCAGCTTACCGGATCGATCGGGACGGGCCAGGCGAGGAGGTACACGGCGATGCAGGCAACGAGTGCAACGCCGATCGCCGTCGTCTTTCTCATGTGTGTCAGCGCTTGCCGTCGATCATCTGCAGAAACTCGGCGCGGGTCCTGGCGTCCGTTCGGAACGTGCCGATCATCTGGCTCGTCACCATCGACACGTTGGTTTTATGGATACCGCGTGTCGTCATGCACTGGTGTGTAGCCTCGATAACGACGCCGACGCCTTTCGGGTTCAACACTTCCGCGATGCAGTTCGCGATCTGCGCCGTCATTTTTTCCTGCACCTGGAATCGCCGTGCGAACGCCTCGACCACACGCGCGAGTTTGCTGATTCCGACGACTTTGTTTCGCGGCAGGTAGCCGACATGTGCATGGCCGATGATCGGGGCCATGTGATGTTCGCAGTGCGACTCGAACTCGATGTCGCGAAGAACGATCATCTCGTCGTAGCCGTCGACCTCTTCGAAAGTTCGCTTCAGGAAGCGGACGGGATCGACTTTGTAACCGCTGAACCAGTCCTCGTAGGCGCGCGCGACGCGCTTGGGTGTGTCGAGAAGGCCTTCGCGCCCGGTGTCGTCACCGGCCCAGAGCAACAATGTACGCACAGCGTCCTCGGCCTGTTTGCGACTGGGCTTGCGTGGTTTGGTTTTTTTTGTTCTTTTTTTCGCCACCGGACTTCCCGCTCGATTCGACGCGCCGATACTACCGCTAATTCGGTCCGCGCTCTAGGCCGCTGGCAATTCGATACAATTTCAAAGTTCGTCGAGGGATTTCGGCCAGTCTTTTTTCAGCAACCTCGAAAGCGATCGGTCTTTCAACAGTCGCGCTCCCGTCTGGCAGATTGCACAGTAGTTCGTCTCGTTCGTCTTGTAACGGATGCGCTGCACCGGGTTCCCGCATACCGGGCAGGGCTGTCCGTAACGTCCATGTACTGCCATGCCCGCGCGAAATGCGGTGACTTTCCCAGGCATTTCGCCGCCGGCTTCATCGAGCAGGCGGGTACGCCAGTCCTGCAGCGTCTGCTGCATCGCGTCGAACAGAACGCGGATCTCGTCGTCGTCGAGATTCCGCGAAAGCTGTACCGGCGAGAGTCTCGCCGCGTGCAGGATCTCGTCGGAATAGGCGTTGCCGATTCCGCTGAAGAGCCGCGGGTCGGTGAGCGCCCGCTTGAGCGTGTGGTTCTCTTGTTTGAGCGTCTGCCGGAACTCATCGAACGAGCATTGCAGCGGCTCGACCCCGCCCGGGTCGTGACATTCGAGCCCGTCATCGCCGCGGGCGACGCACAACGACGCGCGTTTTTTCGAGCCGGCTTCGGTCAGCAGCAGCGAGCCGTGTTCGAAATCGAACGCCGCGAGGCGGTTCTTGGCCGTGAGCGTGGGACGAGCCTCGTGCCAGTGCAGCCGGCCCGCGACCATGAGGTGCATGACGAGCCAGAGATCGTTGTCGAATCGGATTGCTATGCGCTTGCCCACGCGGCGCACGTCTGCCGCCGCCCGGCCGTTGACCCCGGCCAGGGGCGGGTCGACGGTGCGCAACAGAAACGGGTTGCCGAGCCGGACTTCCCTTAAGATCCTGCCGCGAAGCTTTGCGTCAAGAACGTCGACATAGACGTCGATGTCCGGCAATTCCGGCAATTCCTGCGTCCCGCGTCAGGCGGTATGGCGCGACGCATCCACCCCGACCGGGCAGCTGACTCCCGTACCGCCGATGCCGCAATAGCCGCCCGGGTTTTTGGCGAGGTACTGCTGGTGATAGTCCTCGGCATAATAAAAGTGTTCGAGCGGCCGAATTTCCGTCGTAACCTTGCCGTAGCCGGCCTTTTCGAGTTCGGCGGCGAAAGCGCTCATCGATGCGCGCGCGGCAGCAAGCTGTGCGTCGTTCACGGTGTAGATCGCCGATCGATACTGCGTGCCGACGTCATTGCCCTGGCGCATGCCCTGCGTCGGGTCGTGCGACTCCCAGAACAGCCGCAGCAGCGCCTCGTAGCTGATCTGTGCGGGATCGAAAACGACCAGCACGACCTCGGCGTGCCCCGTCTGCCCGGAGCATACTTCCTGGTAGCCGGGGTTGGGCGTAACGCCGCCCGCGTATCCGGCCGCGGTCGAGAATACGCCGTCCGTTTGCCAAAATCGGCGCTCCGCGCCCCAAAAGCAGCCGAGTCCGAAAACGGCCTGTTCGAGGTGGTCCGGCCATGGGCCTTCGAGCGGATTGCCGTTGACGAAGTGGCTGGCCGGAACGGTCATCCGCTCTGCGCGTCCGGGAAGCGCCTCATCGCTGCTCGGTACGCTCGGTTTTTCGCTGTATCTCATTGGTGAATCGCCTCGTGCCGTGCGCCGCGTCGCGGCTTCGTTACGATGCCGTCCGCACTTTTGAAACGGATCGGGATGGATTGTGTGTTGCCCCAGCTTATCGCACGATAGACGGCGAAGTGCAGGTGCGGCATGGTCGTATGCCCGGTATTCCCGGACAGCCCGATGGCCTGGCCGCGCCTCACGGTATCACCGACGCCGACGACGGCGCCATCTCGTTGCAGATGGTAGTACTCGCCCGTCGTGCCGTCGCTGTGCAATATGACAATGTAATTCGCCCACCGGCCGCATTCCGTATCCCAGCAGCCGCGATCGTTCGATTCGACGACGCGGGCGACGACGCCGTCTCGTGCCGCATGCACGGGCGTGCCGACGGGCATGTCGAAATCGACCGCGAATTCCTCGCGCCCGCGATGACTGAAGCGCGAGCCGAAACCTTGCACGATCCGGTACGACCGGCCCGCGGCATAAGGAAATGAATACAGGTGATCGTCGTCGTGGTCGGCATACTGGTCGCCGACCGTCCACTCCAGCTGCAGGCTGTAGCCGACGTCGAGTTTGTGCGGCCGCGGTGTCAGGTCCATGACTTTTTCGCTTTGTTGCGGACGCAGAGTGCGTGTGACAATCCGATCGCCAACGACCTCATAAGACCGCGTGCTGACCTTGAGCGTGTAGGTCAACGGGAAGTCCCTGAGGTTGCGCGCAACAAGCTCGATCGCTTCGCCGCTACGGATCTCGTCGATGCACAGCGAATCGTCTTTGCACGTCGTTTTGGCAGCAGCGGGCAGGGCGGCCAGCGCGGCGAAAACGACCAGGAATTTCGAGACTCGAGCGTCGATGTTCCCGCCTCCGGCGCTCAGCTTTCTTCGGCCTCGGTGGCACTGTGCAGCTTGTCGAGTTCGTCCTGCTGGTAATAGAACGTGTGGGTAAATACCTGGTTCGGCGTCTCGACCGGCGCCGAGTCCACGAGCCGCGGCCGGAAGATCCGGTTGCGCAATTTCCGTGTCACGAAGCGCTGCATATCTTCGAAATCGGCGGGATCTGCTTCGACGATCTTGATTTTCGACACGCGGCCACGGGTATTGACCTCGTAGGAGACGACGATTCGGCCCTCGCGAAGACCGGCATCGGCCTGCGCCACGTCCTTTTTCGTTGCCCCTGCGATATAGCGCGGCAGCGCCTCTTCGTTCAATGTGGTGAGCGTCTCCAGCGCGTCGCGCCGCAGTCCGATGCGCGCCGGATCCTCCGACAGGAAATTCCAGACGTCGCGGTACGATCTTCGGGCACGCCCGTGATCGCCTTTTACGTTGTAGTAGTCGGCCAGTGCAAGCTTGGCAGTCGCGAAAATCTCCCAGTCGGACTCGGGATTTTCCTCGGCGATGCGAGTCGCGCGCTTGAAGTACATTTCGCCGCTCGCAATGCCGGCCGACTGGTAAGCGTCGGTATCGGACGTGTCGATGTAAAAATAAGACTCGCCGAGGAGCTTCAGCGGATCGATCAGCAGGATGGAGTCCTTGCCGTGCTGAGACTCGATGATGCGGATTATGCGCCGATACGTCGCGCGCTCGTCGAGCACATGACCGGTGCGTCGCTGCCATGCCGCACGCCGGAACAGCGATTTCACGATCGCATCCTGATCGTCGCTGTAGTGTCGCACGTTCAGCGCGTAAATCATGTCCTGGTCGTTCTTGGCATCCTCGAGCAGCCCCATGCGCAAATGCGCCTCCGCGAGCGCCTCGAGGACCTCGACCTGGCTGGCGTTGTGCGGTCCTTCGTTGACGTGGCTCAGGTGCACGGCTTGCCGGTACGTGCGGGAAGCGAGATCGGGACGGCCGCCCTCGAGCTGCGCCGCTCCCAGACCCTTCATCGGGTTGATAAGCATGGCACTGAGCTTGTCTTCATTCTCCGATATGAGGTCGATCGCGGCCTGGAAGTTTTGCTGTGCCGCCTCGTAATTCTGCATCCGGTGTTGCACCAGCCCGAGGTTGCTGAGCGCCTTCGCCGTTTCTGTCGAGTCCGGGCCGTATTCTCGAATCGCCAGCTGCACGACGCGCTTCGCGGCATTTTCGGCTTCGTCGTAAACGCCCGCTTCGTTGAGATTCTTGTAGCGTTCGAATTCCTCCTCGAGCTGCTCCTCGAGAGAAATGTCGGGGTCGGCTGCGTCCGGCTCGTCCGCGGACGGTTCGGCCTCGGCCACCGGCACAACCTGGTCGAGGACCGTAATCGGCCCGTCGTCGTCGGCCTCCTGTGCTGCGCAGGGGTTGGCAATGCCGAGACCGACCAGGATGAGGAGTGTTCGGAGATTCTTGAAAATCATGCTCGTAAGCGGTGTCCGGAGCTGCTGCAGCTGTGTTTTTGGACTCGTTAACGGCCCTACAGTTCGCCGGCTGCGCGCAAATTGCGGCCAGGCCGGCGCCCAACTATACCGGCTGCCCGAACGCCCGTGTAGACGCCGGCTCGAGAACCAGCCGTGAGCGCACGCCACGATCGCGGCCCGGCACAGTCGTGCGTCAGAAGTCGAGTCCGAGTTGCCGCTGACCGGGCCGCTCGAACTGGCTACAGTCGAGACCCGCCCGGACCTCGTCGCGTTCGAGGCCGAGCCGCCGGCAAGCGATCCGAAAGCGCCTGGCCAGCAGCTCGGCATACGGACCGCGCCCGGTCTGGCGGACGCCGAAACGATGATCGTAATCGCGGCCGCCGTGGGCGTCGCGCACGAGACTCATGACGTGATCGGCGCGATCGGGGAAATGCATCTCGAGCCACTCGACGAACAGCTCGCGGACCTCGTGCGGAAGACGCAGGAAGATGTAGTGCGCCCGGTATGCGCCGGCGCTCGCCGCCGCTTCGAGGATCGACTCGATCTCGTGATCGTTGACTGCCGGTATCAGCGGGGCGACGAGCACGTCGGTCGGAATGCCGCGCTCGACGAAACGCTCGATCGTCTGCAATCGCGATTCTGCCGACGGTACGCGCGGCTCCATGATTCGCTTCAGCGCGCGGTTCAGCGTAGGCAGACTGAAAGCGACCGAGCACAGCCGCCGCTCGGCGAGTTCGGCGAGCAGGTCGATATCCCGTGCGATGAGGTTGCTTTTGGTAATCAGGTTGACGGGATGCCGGTGCTTGACGAACAGCTCTAGCAGCCCGCGCGTCACGCGCGTCTTCTTCTCCGCCGGCTGATAGGGGTCGGTGTTGGCTCCGATGGTGATGGGTTCGCATTGGTAAGCGGCCTTTTCCCAGGTCGCGAGCAGGCGTTCGGCCGCATTCGGCTTGTAGAAAATGCGCGTCTCGAAATCGAGCCCGGGCGACAGGTCGAGATAACTGTGGCTCGGGCGTGCATAACAATAAATGCAGCCGTGCTCGCAGCCCTGGTAGGGGTTGATCGAGCGGTTGAACGGAATGTCGGGCGAGGTATTGGTGGCGACGATTTTGCCCGCGCGCATCGCCGTCAGTACCGTCGCGGGCGCCTTTTGAGCCCGCGCATGGGCTTCGCCGGCGTCGAATTCGACGGCTCGCGTGGCGAAGCGGCCGGCGCGATCCGAGACGGCGCCGCGGCCTTTGTGGGCTTTTCGGGGCAAATTGGCCATGACTGTATATGCATACAGTATCGGCCGCAGGCCGTTCGGTCAACGGCTAATTGAGCACCCGGTAGCCGCGGCCTGCGAGGCAGCGCTTGAAGACGCGCTGCTTGTCGCGGTCGGCGTCGAGGCCCGATCGCGTGCCGCCGTAGAGGGCGCCGGTGGCCGCGGCGTCACCGACGTCGCCGCCGATCGCGCCCGCGATGGCCCCGACAGCCGCACCGGTCGCCGAGCCTTTCGCCACGCCCCGTGCGATCACGACCTCCTCGGAATAGGCCTCGCAGTCGGCCCAGTCGCGCGCAAACGCCTCCCGGTCGACCCCTTTCATGTCGACGATCGGGTCCGGATGGGCGGCGCAGCCGCACGCGAGTGCCGTGCTCGCTAGCAATAACATGCAGTTTCGAATCATGTACTTGTCAGACACCTGATTGTCAGTCTCGTTCACTTAGCGACTACTATAACGACCCACCCCCAATCTCGTTGACAG
>JBFISV010000130.1:0-6889 GCA_041608415.1 Woeseiaceae bacterium | reverse complement strand
TCGACTGCGAAGCTGCCAGCACTCATGGGATTTTATTCGACGCGAAGCGCTCTGGTTATGGCCGACGAGTATATATCAGCGCCGGCACCGCGCTGCCGCCGGAAAGCGAGGGCCGCGCCGCGCACTGGCCTGATCGCGCCATGTTGGCAACGATGCGATCGCCGCTCGGCGATCGCCGACACCGCACAAAAACGGGCCCCGAGGAGCCGTAAGTGATTGTAAACATTTGCAAATGATAATCGTTCGTAAGAATCGTTACACACTACAGCTGCAGATGCCGTTATGCTTCGTCCTTCCGGACGGCACCGACGACGGAAACGACGTGTCGCCATGGAAGCAGAAAATTTTCCGGCCGTGATTGCTGCGGCCAGAACCGGTTCAGGAACGAGGAGACACCGTTGAGCAAATTAGCACGCCGTAAATTTATCCAGCTGTCCGCCGCGGCCGCGGCCGGCTGCATCATGCATCCGGTCCGCGACGCGAACGCCGGGGACCTGCCACAGCTGTCGGAGGACGATCCCATGGCGAAGGCCATGAAGTACGCGCACGATGCCAGCACCGTGGACGCCGGATCGCGCACCAACCCGGCCGAGGTCCAGCTCTGCAGCAACTGTGCCCTCATCCAGGGCAACGATGGCGACCAGTGGCGCCCGTGCCAGATTTTCCCGGGCAAGGTCGTGAATGCCGACGGCTGGTGCTCGGTCTGGGCGCCGAAAGCCTGATCGCGCCATGCATCGCGGCTGAGCCAATTAGCCAGCCGCAGCCGTCCAGCAAGCGCCGGCCCCGTGGCCGGCGTTTTTAAGCGGGCTGGCCGGGCGCAGGCCTGCACGGCAGCGTGCGATGCAGCCTTCTCGCTGCGGTAATTCCTGCCGCAGGCAACCGCGGTGTGTACAATTCGCGCTTCGACTCATTTCTCGTTGGAGACCCGTTTGTTCGAATCCCTCGAAGCGCTGCCCGCCGATGCGATCCTCGGACTGATCGCCGAATTCAACAATGATCAGCGCCCGACGAAAATCGATCTCGGCGTCGGCGTCTTTCGCAACCGCGAAGGCGAGACGCCGGTGCTCAACGTCGTCAAGGCGGCGGAACGGCGCCTCGTGGAGTCGCAGGACAGCAAGGCTTACCTCGGCACGGCCGGGTACGCGGCATTCAACGCGGCGATGCAGACGCTGACCTTCGCCGGGACCGCGCCCGCAGAACGCCTCGTTACGTTCCAGGCGCCCGGGGGCTCCGGCTCGCTGCGGGTCGCCGCCGGGCTGTTGCTGCGCGCGCGCGAAAACGGCGCCGTATGGGTCAGCGAGCCGACCTGGAACAACCACATACCGCTGCTGGGCGGAGCCGGCCTCACGCTCAAGCCTTACCCGTACTACGACACAGAACGGCATGTGATCAAGGCCGACGCCATGCTCGACGCGCTGCGGCAGGTTCCTAAAGGCGACGTCGTGCTGTTGCACGCCTGCTGCCACAACCCGTCGGGCCTCGACCCCACGGAGGAATTGTGGAGGGCGACGGCCGACGTGATCGTCGAGCGCGACCTGCTGCCGTTCATCGACATGGCCTACCAGGGTTTCGCGGCCGACCTCGATACCGATGCATTTGCGATTCGACACCTCGCGGACAAGGTTCCCGAAATGGTCGTCGCGAATTCCTGTTCGAAAAATTTCGGCCTGTATCGCGATCGCGTGGGCTCACTGTCGGTGCTGGCCGCCGATGCGCCGTGCCGTGAAATCGTTGCGAGCCAGCTCAGCAATATCGTGCGTACGATCTACTCGGTGCCGCCGGATCATGGTGCCGCGGTCGTCGCGATGATACTCGAGGACGAGAAGCTCACGTCGGGTTGGCACGAGGAACTCGGTGCGATGCGCGAGCACCTGCGCGGCATGCGCGGCTTGCTGCACGATGCATTGCGGGACAAGGCGCCTGACCACGACTTTACGCATCTCGTGCGCGCGCGCGGCATGTTCTGTTTTCTCGGGCTCAGCGAGAAACAGGTCGAGACGCTCAAGACGGACTACGGGATCTACATGATCGGATCGAGCCGCATCAACGTTGCCGGCATCACGCCCGACAATGTCGAGTTCCTGGCCGAATCGATAGCCGCCGTACTCTAATTCCTTTTTCGAATAGTGCGGCGTGCGAAGTACGCGGTCAGCCGGACGAACAACGCGCCGGCCGTGAGCAGGAAGAACCACGCGCGCTCCATCGTAAATAGCGGTTGCCCCGGTTCGGGTAGCAGCGTTGCGACGAAGATCAAGCCGATGAAATACAGTCCGGTCTTGTGGAGCCGCCGCCAGTTCTTCGGTCCGATCGCGCGTGCGGGCGCGTCGAATGACGTGATCAGCATCAGGTAGATCAATGCATATGCCGTGCCGCCGAAGATGCCGTTCGACACTTCGTACTGCAGGCCCGGGACGGTCCCGTAACGATACGCGATCAGGCCGAGGTGCACCGTATGCATCGCCGCGAATGCGATGCCCAATGAGCGCCGTTCACGCAGCAGGCGGCGGCTCCAGTCGGCTTTCGAGAGCTGCCACAGCGGCCGCGCGACGAAGATGAGCAAATAGATCATGAACGAGGTTCGCGCGGTCAGGCGCAGCAGCGCGTTCAGATTGTCGTCGCTGGTCCCGGCGAATTGCAGGAAGGCGATCGATGCCAGCGAGGCCGGAATCAGCACGCCGAAAAGAACCGCCAGGTTTTTCACGTTACTCGTCAAATATCGGCCCCCACAGCAGCCGGCTGCCCGCATCGATGCCGAGGCGGTCGGCCACACCCGCATTGAGTTCGAGTACGTACATCGCGGGGCCCGCCGCCGGGATGCTCTCGAGAGACAGCGGTTCAGTGTGTCGCGCGACGTTGACGATCGTGCCATCGGCGCGCGCAAACGCGATATCGAGAGGAATGTAGGTATTCTTCATCCACATGGAACGTGCGCCCTCGTTCCGGTAAACAAACAGCATGCCCGTCGTTTGCGGCAGTTCGCGGACGTGCATGAGGCCGCGCATTTGCCGCTCCTGATCGAGTGCCAGGTAGACGTCGAAGCGGTAACACGCGTGTCGCGTAGCGGCGACGACGAGGACATCGCGTTCGAACACGGCATCGAGATCGTCGCTCGCGTGCGCGGCATAGCCGATGGCGAGCACTACGGCGAAAGCCCATCGCATCAGCCCGCGCCCCAGTCGAGCAAACCCCTGAAAACGAGTTCCGTAATCGACACGCCGGCGCCGCCGTTGACCTCCGGGAGCGGCGCGATACAGTACAGGCGGCCGTCGACGACGAATCGTTCGCTGCCGGCGTCGATCGGCGCCTGGCCGTCCACGTCCGTCCAGCAATTGTCGGCATCCGCCGTACTGAAAAAACGACCGTTACCTTCGTCGATCATCGTCACCCTGGCCGGCAGTTCGCTTGCGGTCGTTGCGCGTTCGAGCGCGGGAATGGCGATGATGATGGCGATCGCAATATCGCCTGCCGCGCCGGCGAAGCGCAGCCGGGCGCCGCGGCCGTCGGGACGCGGCATACCCTCGCAGTGGAGCGCATCGGCGTTCCAGTCGATCTCGGCGTTGAGCGCGCCATGAAGGGCTCCGCGCACGTGTCCGGAGCGTCCGCAGCCGACCGCGGGGGGTGGATTTGCAGGCAGGAAGCCCTGCCCGGCAGGGCTCGGGCCGGTCTCGGCCGGCGGCTCGTCGACACAGGCGCCGATCGCGAACGTCGCGGCCGCAAGCGCGAGCAGTCGCCTTGCAGGTATGCGTTGACGCCCGCATTCGAGCCGCGTGAATTGCAATCTATTCGCCCCGGGGTGGTCAGAGGAATGGGCATTATCACCGAACTGATCACAATATGAGCAAAAACGACGGCGACCGGTTGGCCTGCCCACGCATCATCACTAAAATGGCACGCCCGTTTTGCCCCCTGAAAAGCCCACGGAGTCGCGGATGAGCGTCGCAGAACAATTCCAACAACTCGAGGCGCACGCCAGCCGCTTGATCATCGGCCAGTCGCACCTGATCAATCGCATGCTGATCGCCCTGTTGTGCGATGGCCATTTGCTCGTCGAAGGCGCTCCCGGTCTCGCGAAAACGCGGGCGATCAAGGTGCTTGCCGAAAGCATCGAAGGCGATTTCCAGCGCCTGCAGTTTACGCCCGACCTGTTGCCGGCCGACCTGACCGGCACGGACATCTACCGCCCCCAGGAAGGGACGTTCGAATTCCGCAAGGGCCCGTTGTTTCACAACCTGATTCTCGCGGACGAAATCAATCGCGCGCCCGCAAAGGTGCAGTCCGCGCTGCTCGAGGCGATGGAGGAGCGCCAGATCACGGTCGGCGACCGGAGCTACGAACTCGAAGACCTGTTCATGGTCATGGCCACGCAAAACCCCATCGAACAGGAGGGCACGTATCCGCTGCCCGAGGCGCAGCTCGATCGTTTCCTGCTGCACGTCGAGGTCGGCTACCCGACGACGGAAGACGAGCGGCGCATCCTGGTCTTGAATCGCGACGAGGCCAAGGCCGCAGCCCGCGACGCGTTTCAACCGCCCGAGCTGCTGTCGCTGGCTTCGATCATGCAGGCGCGCCAGGACATCCTGCGCCTGCACCTGGCCGATGAACTCGAGGAGTACATCGTCAACATCGTCATTGCGACCCGCAGCGCGGGCATCGTCGAAGCGTCGCTCGAAGGCCAGATACTCTACGGTGCATCGCCGCGCGCGAGCATGGGGATCGACCGCGCCGCTCGCGCACACGCGTGGCTTGCCGGCCGCGATTACGTGGCGCCCGAAGACATCCAGGCAGTGGCGTCGGACGTCCTCCGCCATCGGCTCGTGCTGACCTTCGAGGCGGAAGCCGACGGCGTCGATGCCAACTCGGTCATCGAACGCCTGCTCGACGCGGTTGGAGTTCCGTAGCCTTGAATCAATACCCACGGCGGCAGACGGCGGCTTGTAAGGTACCGATCCGCAGAGGAGGAACAATTGTTGCCTGACCCCGATGAGCGCGACACGCCGTACACCGGTGTCTGCCTGTCACGGCACAGGCGGGTTGTCGCACGCCCGGGATGGGCGTTCACACGAATCGGAGCTGTGGCGATGACTTTCGCTCAGGGCCGGCCCTCGGACGCACGCGCCCGCCGGCGCGAGCCGCGACCCTCGGCTGTCACAGGCAGGCAAGCGTGAAGCTCGAGCGTACGCCGGAGAACGCGTCCCCCGTCGGCGTCACGCAGGCGGGCCTGATCCGCATGAACGGTCCGGCGCGGGCCATTGCGCTCGATGTGCTGCGCGTCCGCTCGCTGCAGACCGGCGCCTACGTGTCGCACTTTCGCGGCCGCGGCATGGAGTTCGACGAATCCCGCCCCTACCAGCCCGGTGACGACCCGCGTTCCATCGACTGGCGGGTTACCGCACGCAGCACGACCGCATACACCAAGTTGTTTCGTGAGGAGCGCGAACGCCCCGTGCTGATCGTCGTCGACCTGCGCGCCAACATGCACTTTGCAACGCGCGGTTGTTTCAAGTCCGTCAACGCGGCGCGCGCTGCCGCGCTGCTGTCGTGGGCGGCGCACCACCGCGGCGACCGCATCGGCGGCATCGTGTTCGGCGACACGGTGCATCGCGAGCTGAAGCCACGGCTCGGTCGGCAGGCGGCGCTGCGCTTCGTGCATGCGCTGGCGGACCACCCCGACTGGGAATCGCGGAGCCGCGATCCCGGGGACGAGGGCGACGCGCCGCTGACGACGGCCATGGCATCGTTGCGGCGCGTCGTGCGGCCCGGCAGCCTGGTCGTTATTCTCAGCGATTTCAACGCCATGGCGCGCGCCGCGCAGGCGTACCTGTCGAGCGTCGCGCGTCACAACGAAGTTCTCGCCGTCGCGCTGAACGACCCCTTCGAGCGGCGCCTGCCGCCGCCCGGGCGCTATCGGCTCGTCGCGAACGACGAGGAAATGTCGATCGATACGCATGCTGCCCCCGCGCGCCGCGATTACGCCGCAGCCTTCGAAAAGCGGAGCGCCGCCTTCGCCGCTTTTTGTCAGCGATACGGCATTCACCGCTTGGCGATGTCCACGGAAGACGATCCCGTCGAGGCGCTGCAAACCGCGCTGGGACGGCGTACGCACTGACCATGAATCCCGCTCAATTGCCACTTCGCGACCTGCACCTGCCCGACCCGGTGGGCTGGTGGCCGCTTGCGCCGGGCTGGTGGATGTTGCTCGCGCTCGCCGCGCTCGGCGTTGCCTACCTGTTGCGCAAATACGCCGCGCTTCGAGCAAAGGGTGCCGCGCGGCGTCACGCGCTGCGGGAACTGCAACGGCAAGTCGCGGAATACGCGCAGCACGGCAATGCCGTGAAGCTCGCAGCCGGGATGTCGGAACTCGTGCGGCGAACGATGCTCGCCTATGCGCCGCGCGACGACGTCGCGGGGCTCACGGGTGAGGCCTGGCTCGAATGGCTGGATCGCGATCTCGATCGCGCGCATTTTCGCGACGGCGACGGGCGGCCCCTGATCGAATGGCCGTATCGCGACCCGGAAACCCGCATCGACCGATCCGACGTTGCGGCGCTGGTCGATGCGGTCCGGCTGCGTCTCGCGACACCCGTGGCGGAGTCGCAGCGATGCTGACGTTCGCCTGGCCGTGGGTATGGCTCGCGTTGCCGCTGCCGCTGCTGGTTCGCCGGCTGCTGCCGGAAGCGAGTCACGTGCACGAAGCCGGGCTCTGCGTGCCGGGCTTCACGGGTTTTTCGATGCTCAGAAGCCGTGCCGCGGGAGAGCAGCTGATGAACTGGCGGTTCTGGGTCGCGGCGCTCGCGTGGCTGCTGCTCGTCGCGGCCGCGGCGCGGCCCGAGCGGATCGGCGACGAACTCGACGTGCCGATTTCGGGCCGCAACCTGATGCTCGCCGTGGA
>JBFISV010000129.1:0-6889 GCA_041608415.1 Woeseiaceae bacterium | reverse complement strand
TGCACGCCCGCGGGGCGGCCCGTGTACGTGACGATCGCCTCGATCTCGGTGTTGTCCGGAAATGCTTTCGTGCGCGGCATGTAGATTGCGGAACGGCTCGCATCGGCGGCATAGGTCCCTTCGCCGTCTTCGCTCAATGCCGCCGCGAGCCCGTGCGCGTCACGAAGGAAAAAATCGGTCGCGTCGATCCAGACGCCGCCGCGTTTGCCGTTCGCGGCATCGAAACCCCACAGGACGGATGTGGCGAACGATTCGGCGACGGCCTGGCGTTCATCGGCGTCGTCCGTTCGCGCCCGGTAGTCCAGGTTGTCCTGCAGCAGGAGCACGCGCGGGCCGCTGCGGACGAAGCGCACGATGCGTGTGGCGCCGAGCTGGCCGCGATCGAGGCCGAGGTCGTTCGAGCCGACGCCGCGCGCGAGCGCCGACTGATAGATGAACGGGCTGTCGAACGCGTCGATGCGAACGAACAGGCGACCGCTCGCCTCGTCCCACTTCAGGTCGAAAAACCCGTGCCGCTCGATAGCATCTTCAACGGTGGCCGCGGACTCGTTGCCCGCGACCGGGCCGCCGACGCAGGCGGCCGACAGGACAAGCGTCGAGCACGCTAACAGTCGCGACAGCATTCGGCCTCCCGCCAGCGTCGCCGGAACCCTAGTTCGACGTCGCGACGGCATCGTCCCGCGTGATTCTGCCGGCGATGATACCGCCGACGAGCAGCAAGACGCCGATGCCGAACAGGTATTCGGGATACGAGCGCGTTACGCCGCAGTAGATGATCAGCACGGTATTCACGAGCTGGAACGCGTTGATCAGCCTGCTTTTGCGAACCCTGGCTTTGGGAAAGCGGACGCGCGAGATCATGAGGATTGCGAGCACGAACAACAGCACCGGCAGGTAGAGATGCAGTGGCAGGACGGCCGCTATGTTTTCGTGATAAATGAGCACGAGCACGAGGGTCGACAGCAGGCCGCCGCCGCAGGCCGTGATCGGAACGCCGGTAAACCAGCTCGTCTTGGGCTGACCGCTCGCGACATTGAAACGCGCCAGCCGCATCGCGCCGGACAGCACGAACACGCCCGACGCCATGAGCAAAACCCAGAACTGGCCGCTGCCGTATTCGATACCGCCCAGCTGCATGCCCGCGCTGACGACGAGAATACCCGGCGCGACGCCGAAGGAGATGACGTCGGCCATCGAGTCGAATTCGGCGCCGAAACTCGAGGTCGCTTTGAGTAGGCGCGCCACCACGCCGTCGAAGGTGTCGAGAAGACCGCACCAGACGATCAGCCAGGCCGCGAATTCGAGATCCCCGAATTGCGTCGTTACGATCGACGCGAGGCCGAGCAGCAGGCTCAGGGCGGTAACGCTATTGGGGATCGTGTAGCGGAGAATCGACAAACGGCTTAAAGACCTGGGCGGGAGGACGGGGCGCCCATTCTGCAATGCGAACCGATCTTTATCCAGTCACATGAATTCGTCGCGCACGCGCGCCTGTTCGCTACCGGGCCCGGCCGCCGGAAATTCCCAACGGGCCTCTCGGCAGCATGACCTGCATCGGCGTGCCGTCGCGCTCGAAATTCACGACGACGTTCTGGCCGGGCTCACCGTCCATCTGTGCTCGCCGCAGATCCTGGATCGAGTACACGCGCTCACCGTCGTAATGCGTGATGCGGTCGCCGCGCTGCAGCCCGGCCGTGAGTGCCGGCGACGCCTGCAGCACGCTGGCAACGGCGACGCTCGTCGGGCGGTTAGCGGCCTCGAGGTACATCTCGAACTCGGCGTCGCCGATTTCGGCGCGCAGACTGTCCTGCACGCTGGACCAGGTGCCGAAATTCCACTCTTCGTCCGAGCGCATCGCCTCGTAACGGACCTGCATCGCCTGCATGCGCAACTCCGACTCGCGCCGCATGAGCCAGTCGGCACGCGATTCGGAGAAGCCTGCATCGGTCAGTGCCTGCCGTCGTCGCGCTTCGTCGTCGCGCAGCTCGGCGGCCATGTCCCGGACGACGCGGCGCGATCCGGGCGCTTCTGTCCCGCCGACAGCGGTCACCGCCGCACCGCGTTGCTGCTCGAGGCCGTCGAGCACCTCGTAGACGGCGACCAGTTCGTCCTCGAGCAATTGCCGCGCTTCGCGCTCGGCGCGGACCGCGTTTTCGAGCGCCGTTACGCGTTCCAGGATGCCGGTCTCCCCGCCAGGCCCCGAATGCGCAGCACGCACGGCGCGCTCCGTGTCCGCCGAATCGGTGATCCTGGTCGCAATGGAAAATCCCGCAATGTGGCTCAGCCCCAGCGCCGCAACCGCTATCGCCATCACCATCGCCATCGCCATCACCATCACCATCACCATGCGCATCTGCATAGACGTCCGAACCTCCCTCTGTGCGCCTCGTTCGCGTGTGCAATACAGCGCGCAATGCTGGTACTCGGGCCCCTGCCCCGCGAGCGCGGCGCCGGCCGCACTGTCCCCGATCAGACTTGATTGGACGTGCGAGCGCGCTACAAGTTTCGGGCTTCTCGCAGCGGATGACCCGCCGCCGTCGCCGGCCTGCGGACGGCGCGGCTCCGGGCACGTACCGGACTGCGTTTAACACGGGGTTCTGCTGCGGGGCGCTAGTTTACGATGCTCGCCGAGACGACCTCGGCCGGGCATGCGCCGCCGACATAAGGACCGAGTCCGGTATTGACGCTCGCAACCCTGCCGGCAGGGAGTTGCCCGCGGATGGCCTGGACGGCCTGCCGCGCACGGCCGCTTGCATCCGTGTATTGCACGGCAACGCGGATATCTGCGACCGTAACGCTCGACTGGTTCTGAACCGATACGACGAGATTGCCATCGGCATCGGCATCGCAACGCCGCGCGATATAGCTGCCCGGATTGCGCGGCAGATCGATCCTCGCGACGTCGTTCGCCGCGGCAGCGCCGTAATCCCCGCCCGCCTGCGCAACCTCCCGATAGCGGGCCAGCGCAACGTCGAGATTGCCGCGCCGTTCGGCGATCTGCCCCAACGCATAGTAGGCGGGCGCCGTCGGCATGAGCTCGTTGCTGCGCTCGAGGTCGACCTCGGCGGCGTCGAGCTGTCCGAGTTCCTTTCTCGCGAGCCCGCGCTGCCGGTAATAGTAAAAAAAGTCCGGCCGCCTTTCGATCGCCCGCGTGTAGTTCGTCACGGCGGAGTCGTATTGCTTTTCGACGAGGCGAACGTCGCCGCGCAGCGCGTGAAAGTGCGCTTCCCCCGAAAACATCCCGAGCGCCTCGTTGGCGCGCGCCAGCGCCTCGCTTTGCTTGCGCTCGGCCAGCGCCTTGCGGCCTTCGTCGTACACCTCGTAGGCGGGCTTGAGATCCAGCGTCTTCTGCATGGCCAGACGAAATTCGTCGGCGCCCATCCTGCCGCCATCCGGCAGCGTTGCTGCAGTCGCGCGGTTCGCCGCCACGCGTTCGGGCGACGGCGGGTGCGAAGCAAACAGGCCGCTCAGCCAGTCGGAGCGCCTGCCTTCGCTGAGCCGGACGAAGGTCTCCTGCAGTTTGACCGCGCCCTGCGGGTCATAGCCGGCTCGCGACATGTACTGCATGCCGTATCGGTCCGACTCGAGTTCGGCATCGCGGCCGTACTTCGAATTGATGAGCTGCGCGCCGACACTGGCGCCGCCGACGGCGAGGTTGCCGTAGTCACTGTCGCTGGTCGCAACCGCGGTCGCCACGACGAGTACCTGCGACAACATCCCGCGGGACATCTGTTGCGCCGAGTGCCGCGCGGCCGCGTGAACGATTTCGTGGCCGAGCACGGCCGCAAGCTCGGCCTCGGAATTCAACTCGGTCAGCAAACCGCGATTGATTGCGATTTTGCCGCCCGGCAGCGCCCAGGCATTGGGCACCGAGTTGTTCAATACCACGAACTCGTAAGGCAGTTCGCGATCGCTGACCGCGGCGAGGCCCGCGCCGACTCCCTGCACGTAGCGGGTCAATCCGGGGTCGATGTCGTAGACGCCGCCCTGCGACTGCTGTGTCGGCGCGTACGCCTGCGCACCCATCTGCAGTTCCTGGGCTTCGCTGACGATCATGAAATCGCGCTCGCCGGTGACCGGGTTGACGGCGCAGCCCGCCATGAAGACGGCCCATGCCAGCAGGACGACGATATTTCGGCTCATGACGAATTTTTACCTTTTGGCCAATTATTTGTAAACGGCGGTGTGTAAACGATTGTGACCGATGCGTGAAAAAAAGCGCCATCGAGTATACCGCTTGCTACACTGGGCCGGCTTTATTAGACATTGAACCAGGAGGAAACCGATGGGTCTTTTCGACTTTGTCAAAGACGCCGGGCGTCAATTATTCAATACCGACTCCGAAGCGGCCGACAACATCAAACAACACCTCGAGATCAAAACCTCGGGCATCAAGAACATTGAAGTCGAGTTCGACGACGGCGTCGCCACGATCTGCGGCGACTGCGTCAACCAGGCAACGAAGGACAACGCGATCCTCATGGTCGGCAATATCGCCGGCGTCGAGAAAGTGGTCGCGGACGAGCTTCGCGTGCCGGCACCCAAGCCCGATGCGCCACCGGAACCGGAGGAAAAAGCCGAGTTCTACACGATCGTGAGCGGCGACACGCTCGGCGGAATCGCCAAGCGCCACTACGGCAAAGCCTCGCAGTACATGCGTATATTCGAAGCGAACCGCGACATCATCTCCGACCCCAACAAGATCTACCCGGGTCAGAAGATTCGCATCCCACTGGATTGATTATGGATCTCACAGACTTGTTATCCGCCGCAGGCGGACAGAAAAGCCTCGGCGAACTCGCCGGCAAACTCGGCATCGGCTCGTCCGAAGCACAAAAGCTCGTGTCGGCGCTGTCGCCGGCGTTTCTGGGCGGCGTGAAGAAAAACGTCTCGAGCGGCGACGGCCTGTCGGGCCTCAAGTCCGCGCTCGCGAGCGGCAATCACCAGCGCTACCTCGACGACCCGGCCGTGCTGCGCGAGGAATCGGCGCGCGAGGATGGCAATAACATCCTGGGCCACCTGTTCGGCAGCAAAGAGGTCAGTCGCCACGTTGCCGCGGAAGCCTCGGTGAAGACCGGGCTCGATACGGGCCTGATCAAGAAGGCCCTGCCGCTCATCGCCGGGCTCACGATGGGCGCAATGAGCAAGAAGACGTCGGGCGGGCAGGAACTGGGTGCCTCGGCGTCCGGCGGCGGGCTCGGCCCGCTCGCGGGGCTGATTGACAGCGCCGGCGACGGCGTCGGGCTCGACGACGTCATGAACATCGCACGCAAGTTCTTCTAGCAAGAATTTCCGGCAAAGATTCTGCAGGCATTGCGGGCCGCGGGCATCACTCGATGTCCGCGGCTCCTTCGTGCTGCCGGCCGCGGGCGAGCCACATCAACAATCCGCCCAACGCGCACCAGCCGCCCACGATGACCCACTCGTACGGCCAGATCAGCGCGGCCGGGCTGAACGGCAGGAACATGAGCGCGATGCCGACCGACATCGCGAACGCGGCGACGCCGACGAATCGCCCGTACGGCACGAGATAGGGCCGCTGCATCAGCGGCTCGCGTTTGCGCAATACGAGAAACGACAGGGCCACGAACGCGTACGCGATGATCGTGCCGAAACTGCCGGCATCGACGAGCCACACCATCGTCTGCCGGCCGAACAGTGGCGACACGCAACAAAATGCGCCGATCAGGAGGATCGCGCGATGCGGGGTACGAAACCGCGGGTGCAGACCGCCGAGCCAGGCCGGAAGCTGGCCCGCCTCGGCCAGCGCGTACATCGCGCGGCTCGCGCCGATAATGAACGCGTTCCAGCTCGTCAGGATTCCACCGATACCGCCGAGTATCAGGATCGTCCGGCCCCAGGGCCCGGCCAGCGACAGGGCGGCCTCGGCCGTCGGGATCGATGCGTCCCCCCGTGCCGTTGCATCGAGCGCCATCGACACACCCCAGATGATCGCCATGTAGAACGCCACCGCAAATAGAATCGATACCACGAGCAGCTTGCCGATCTGCGCGTACGGCAGGTCGATTTCTTCGGCGGATTGCGGGATGACGTCGAAGCCGACGAGCATGACCGGCACGATGACGAGCACGCCGACAACGCCCTTTGATCCCGCCGTGAACAGCGGCTGCATGTTCGAGGAATCCCCGGCGACGGCCGCGCCGGATACGATCACCCCGGCCGCGAGCAGGATGAGCAGGGTAACGAGCATCTGCAGCCGCGCCGCCAGCCTGATGCCGAGGACGTTGATCGCGGTCATCGTCACCGCCGCAACAATGCCGACCAGCACCCACGTGAACTGCACGTCCCATCCGGCGACGGTCCAGAGATAGCCGCGGCTGTAGCCGGGGAACAGGTACTCGACGACCGTCGGCAGCGCGACGGCCTCGAAGGTCACGACGGACACGTAGGCGAGCAGGATGGCCCAGGTGCAGACAAACGAAAAATGGCGGCCGAGGGCGCGGTAGGAATACACATGCTCGCCGCCCGCGAGCGGCATGGCCGACGCCAGCTCGCCGTAGGTCAGGCCGACAAAGACGACGGCAATGCCGCCGAGCCCGAACGCCAGTACCGCGCCGAGACTGCCGGCTTCGTCGATCCAGCCTCCCGAAAGCGCCATCCAGCTCCAGCCGATCATGGCGCCGAACGACAGCGTCAACACTTCCTTGCGTCGTATGACGCGAATGAATCCGCTCTGCGACATCACACCTCAGCCAAAACGCACGGCGCCAAACGCAGCGATTGTTGCAGCTTGGTCGCGGGAATGAAAACGTCGACTCGGCCGCGGGCGAGTCGGACCGGCCTAGCCTGGATATTGCACGAGGGATCGCGCGGCATGGTGTTCTGCAGCGGATGCAGCGCGCCGTTGTGGAGCGTAAGTGGTAGCCGT
>JBFISV010000128.1:0-6953 GCA_041608415.1 Woeseiaceae bacterium | reverse complement strand
GGCGAGACAGTACGCGATCGCGTTCGCCGGAAAACGGGCGTCGTGCTTCAAGCGCGAGAATCGTTCTTCCTGCGCGGCCGCGACGATGCTGCCGCCCTCGACCAGCGCGGCGGCGCTATCGTGATAATAAGCGGACATTCCGAGTATTTTCATACCAGTTGTCCGGGCGCCTCCGAAGTTGAGTCGCACGAAGCTCTCGCCGCGTGCATGGAATCCGGCCGATCGTCATGGGTCTAGCCGACGGCGCGGCGCGCATTGCGGAACATCCGCATCCACGGCCCGTCGACGCCCCAGTTGTCAGGATGCCAGGAGTTCTGCGCGGCCAGAGCAACGCGTTCGGGGTGCGGCATCATGATCGTCACCCGTCCGTCATCGTTACTGAGCGCGCAGATCCCGTCAAGTGAGCCATTGGGGTTGGCGGGATAGCGGTCGGCGACCCGCCCGTAATTGTTGACATAACGCGCGGCGATCGTATACGACGCAGCGTAACGGTCCTCGTCGCAGCGGAAGCTCACGCGGCCCTCGCCGTGTGATGTCGCGATCGGCAGCCGCGATCCGGCCATGCCGTCGAAAAACAGCGACGGACTCTCGACGACTTCGACGAGACTCAGTCGCGCCTCGAACTGCTCCGACGTGTTTCTCAGGAATCGCGGCCAGTGCTCCGCGCCCGGAATCAGCTCTCGCAGGTGCGACAGCATCTGGCAGCCGTTGCAAATGCCGAGCGCAAAGCTGTCGCCGCGCGCGAAAAATTCGGCGAACTGATCGCGCACCCGGGAGTGATGCAGAATCGACTTGGCCCAGCCTCCTCCGGCACCCAGCACGTCGCCGAAGGAGAAGCCGCCACAGGCGGCGAAGCCCTGGTAGCGCGACAGCTCGTCACGACCGAGCTGCAGATCGCTCATGTGTACGTCGGTGACCGAAAACCCGGCGCGCATGAACACGGCTGCCATCTCGTGGTGGCCGTTCACCCCCTGTTCCCGCAGGATCGCGACACGCGGTTTGGCGCTGCCGAGGAATTGCCGCGATACGTCGTCATTGACGTCGAAGGTCGTGTGCACGTTGAGCCCCGGATCGCCGTCGTCCTGCAGGCGTTCGAATTCCTCTTTCGCCGTCGCCGGATTATCGCGCAGGGCCTGCATGCGAAAGCTCATTCCGGACCACTCGCGCTGCATGGTTTTTCGATCGAGCTGCAGCACGACGTCGTCATCGCAGCGCACCGTCAGCCGGGCGTTGGCCTCGACGCGCCCTATTGCCGAGGCGCGGACGTCGTTGCGATCCAGCACCATCTGAACCTGTGTCAGCTTCGACTTGGCGACCTGGGCGACGGCGCCGATTTCTTCGCTGAACAGCCTGCCGAGCAACTCGCCCCGGCTCCCCGCGAGCTGCAGCGAAGCGCCGAGACGGCTGGCGAAAATCATCTCAGCGACGGTCGCAAACAGGCCGCCGTCGCTGCGATCGTGATACGCGAGCAACATGCCGCGCTCGTTCAATTCCTGGATCGCGTTGAACATGCCGACGAGCGCTTGCGGATCGTCGACATCCGGCGCCTCGCCGCCGCTCCGCGTATACGCCTGCGCGAGGCAGGACCCGCCGAGCCGATCGCGTCCCTGGCCCGGGTCGAACAGCAGCAGATAGCTGGGTTCGTCGATGTGCCTGAGTTGCGGCGTCAGGTGCTTCCTGACGTTCGTCACCGGAGCGAATGCCGATACGATCAGCGATACCGGTGCGACGACCTGGTACTCGTCGTCACCCTCGCGCCAGCAGGCACGCATCGACAACGAATCTTTGCCCACCGGAATGGCGACGCCGATCTCACGGCAAAAATCCGTGCTGACTGCCTTGACGGCGTCGAACAGCCCGGCGTCCTCGCCCGGATGACCGGCTGCCGCCATCCAGTTCGCCGACAGCCGGATGTCGCGTATCGAGCCGATCGGCGCGGCGGCAATATTGCTGATCGCCTCGGCCACGGCCATGCGGCCCGATGCCGCGGGATTCAGCGTCGCGAGCGGCGTGCGTTCGCCCATGGCCATGGCCTCACCGGTACTTGCGCCGAAGCCCGACGCCGTGATTGCGACGTCGCTCACGGGCACTTGCCAGGGACCGACGAGCTGATCGCGCACGCTGAGGCCGCCGACCGTCCGGTCGCCGATGTGAATCAGGAAAGACTTGTCGGCAACGGCCGGAAAACGCAACACGCGCAGCGCCGCCTCTTCGAGTTCGATGCCCGACAGGTCCAGCGCCGCGTCGACCGCCGGCCTGCGGCAGACGTCGCGCGTCATGTCCGGCGTGTTACCGAACAGCACCGACATCGGCATGTCGACGCAGCGATTGTCGAACTCGCGGTCGTTGACGACGAGCCGCTCGTCGCCCGTCAGCTCGCCGATTACCGCTTTGGGGCAGCGTTCGCGTTCACAGATGTTCACGAACTCGTCGAGGCGATCGGCGCCGATGATCAGCACGTAGCGTTCCTGCGCTTCGTTGCACCAGATGGCCATGGGCGACATGCCCGGTTCGGCATTGTCCACGTCGCGAAGCTCGATGCGCGCGCCGCGCTTGCTGTGTCCGACCGCCTCGGGGACGGCATTCGACAGGCCGCCGGCGCCGACATCGTGAATGAGCAATATCGGATTATTGTCGGCCATGGCCCAGCAGCGGTCGATCACCTCCTGCGCGCGACGCTGCATCTCGGGATTGCCGCGCTGCACCGACGCAAAATCGAGATCCTCGCTCGACACGCCGCTCGCAAGGCTCGAGGCAGCGCCTCCGCCGAGGCCGATGAGCATCGCGGGGCCGCCGATAACGACGATTTTTGCGCCGACCGGCACGTCGATTTTTTTCGCGTGCGGCTCGCGCACGTTACCGACACCGCCCGCGATCATGATCGGCTTGTGATAGCCGCGGATTTCCCTGTCGTCGAGCCCCGGCACCGCGGCCTCGAAGGTCCTGAAATAGCCGGCGAGACACGGCCGCCCGAACTCGTTGTTGAACGCGGCGCCGCCGATCGGACCGTCGAGCATGATTTCGAGCGGCGTCGCCATGCGCTCCGGGTGAGGAAATTCGATTTCCCAGGGCTGCTCGTAGCGCGGAATTCGCAGGTGGGACACGGTGAAACCGGTCAGGCCGGCCTTGGGTTTGGCGCCGAGACCGGTCGCGCCCTCGTCGCGAATTTCGCCGCCGGCCCCGGTCGCCGCGCCGGGATACGGCGAAATCGCGGTCGGATGGTTGTGCGTTTCCACTTTCATGAGGATGTGCACCGGCTCGGTGCTGAGTACGTATTCCCTGTCGTCGGGCGCCGGCATCAATCGCGGTCCGCTCGGCCCTGCGATCACGGCGGCATTGTCCGAGTATGCCGAGATGACGCCGGCCGGACTGGCCTCCGTCGTCGAACGAATCATGGCGAACAACTGCTCGTCGCGTCGCTCGCCGTCGATGACCCAATCCGCATTGAATATCTTGTGGCGGCAATGTTCCGAGTTGGCCTGCGCGAACATCATGAGTTCGACGTCCGTAGGATCGCGCCCGAGTTTGTCGTAACACTGCACGAGGTAGGCGATTTCGTCGTCCGACAGGGCGAGGCCGAGTTCGAGGTTCGCCGCAGTGAGTGCCGTCCTGCCGTCATCACCGAGACGGACGACGCCGAGCGGCGCGGGAGGGCGTGTCTCGAACAGCTGCCCGGCCTCGGCTCCGCCGCCGAGCACCGTCTCCGTCATGCGGTCGACGAGCAGCGGCGCGAGCGCGAGGGCATCGGCCTGCCGCACCACGGCCGCGAACCGCATCGCGTAACAAATGCCGCGCTCGACGCGCGCGATATTTTCGAGGTCGCAGGCCCGAATGATGTCGGTCGCCTTCGACGACCACGGCGAAATGGTGCCGGGTCGCGGCACCACGATGACGGTTTCCGCCTCCTCGGCAATCGCGGCCACGGGTTCGCCCGAGAGCAGCAGCGCGTTGAGCCGCTCACGCTCGGCGTCGGCGAGCGCGCCCGTGCATTCGACGAAATAGACGAAGCGCGCTCCGAGTTCGATCACGCGGCCGTCCCGGCGCTGCAGTTCGCGGGTCAGTTTGGCGAGTCTGAAATCGGATAGCGCCGCTTGCCCGGCCAGCTCCAGCAATCGATCGGAGTATTCGGCCAGCGGCTGTGGATTGGACAAAGCGGTGACCCTTCAGTTTTCGCTGTCGTGGATAAAAGCCGCGATGATAGCCGGGCGCCTGGCGATGGTCAGGACTTGCCGTCTCCGGGCGTATAGATCGGCATCGGGAACTGCGCCACGTTGCCGCCCTCGAGCTTCGACACCTTGCTCTTGCCCTGTTTTTCGACTTCATCGATGCGAATGATGGAATGCATCGGCAGATACGTGCGGCGCACGTTATCGAACTCCGCCTTTATCTTCTCCTCGCTGGGATCGACGACGACCGTCGTGCGCTCGCCGAACACGAGTTCTTCCACGGCGACGAAACCGAACAAGTCGCCGTGCGTCACGCTTCTCGCATAGATCTCGTAAACCTGGCCCTGGTTCATGAAGACGACTTTGTAAAGCTGCTGTTTGCTCATTGATCCTGAGGAGACGATATACGGCCGTTAGCGTTCGACGTCGGGCGCGTAGTTTAACGAATTCGCCATGTACGGGCGCGGATTTCCGGTCGGGCGCCTGCTCTGTCGAATATGGGACTACTTTAACATAACGAGCGGGTCACCGTGTTTTGCGTCGCTTCGATTATGTGAACGGCTCGGCAGCCTGTGCCCTCGATTGCCTGCATTATTCATCCTGTGTTCTTGGGCGCATCGGTCGCGCCTTTCTGAAACCGGCTGGAATCACGGCATGCCTCTACGATTGGAAATTGTCAGCGAACACCGCGGAATCGTCGGCGATGACGCCGTGCGGGAATTCGGTGAGGGGGGCGGTTCTATCGGACGTTCGCTGCACAACGACTGGATATTACCCGACCCGGATCGTTACATCTCCGGACGCCATGCGATCATCGACTACAAGGGCGGCATGTACTACCTAGCCGACCTCAGCACCAACGGCGTGTACATCAACGACGAGCACGAGCCGCTCGGCGGCGGCAACCCGCGGCGGCTGTTCGACGGCGACCGGCTGCGATTCGGCGACTTCGAGATCGCCGTGTCGATCGACGAAGGGGAAACCCTCGCGGTGCCGCAGGACGACACACCCACTGTGCTGCCCGGCGAAATCGAGGAGCGGGTGCCCGAGGACGTGCCGGCCAGCGGCAAGCATATGCTCGACGAAGAAGAGATCACGGGCGACGATGCATTCAGTTCGACGTTGCTCGATCCGCAGCCCGACTCGCAAATCGAAGCGCCGATCGAGTCACGAATCGAAGCGCCGATCGAAGCACCCATCGAGTCGCGGATAGAACCGCCGACAGAATCGTCGATTGAATCGCCGATAAAATCGCAGATCGAGCCGCCGACGGACCCGCAACTCGAAGCCACGACCACGGCCAGATCGATCGACTCCATCGGGTCGCCCAGGCGCGCGGCGCAGCCGGCAGCCGAAAGCCAGGCCGTGCAGGCCGCGAAACGCGAGACGACGAAGCCCGTCATGCAATCGAAACGTGTCGAAATCACGGCCGACGATTTGCTCGATACGTTTCTCGATGGCCTCGGCATCAGCCGCGCGGACCTGCATCCGTCGGTCGATCCCGCCGAGGTGATGCAGAACGCCGGCGAGGTCATGAAGGAGTTCGTCGCCGGCATGGCGCAGCTTCTCGTGAGCCGCGCCCATCTCAAGTCGGCTTTCCGACTCGACCAGACCGCGGTCCTGCCGCGTTACAACAATCCGCTGAAGCTGTCGCAAAACCCGGCGGACTCGATCAAGCAGTTACTGGTCGGCCGCGAGGGCGAGTACCTCGGTCCGCGCGATTCCGTGCGCGAGGTGTGCCGCGACCTGTTGTTTCACCAGGATGCATTTCTCAACGCAATGGGCGCCGCCTTCGCACAATTCGCGGACCGTTTCGACCCCGAGGAACTCGAAGCGGGCTTCGCGACCCGGATCGGGTCGCGGAAGTCCCTGAGTTTCCTGAGCAAGTACAAGTACTGGCAGCTCTATTGCGAGCTGTATCCGGCGTTGACCGAGACCGGTGGCGGCCGCTTCCCGCAGGTGTTCTCCGAAGAATTCGTCAAATGCTACGAACGCCAGGTTGCCGAGTTCATCCGCGCCAATCCGTCGGATCATCCGCAGCCGAAGTCCGTGCCGGCACGGCTTCCGGTGACTAGCAAACGATCCGATTCGGCTACGGTCGACGACGAGCGCCCCGCGTTCCTCCGCGCGGCGAAAAGCCGCGCTAGCCGCTAGCCCATCGTGCAATAGCCGAGCGCGCGCGGACTCCTAGCTGCGGTTCCGCCGGTTTTCGATGAGGTCGTCGACCACGGACGGGTCGGCCAGTGTCGAGGTATCGCCGAGTTCGCCATAATCGTTGGCGGCCACCTTGCGCAGTATGCGCCGCATGATTTTTCCCGAGCGCGTTTTCGGCAGGCTCGGCGCCCACTGGATGAGATCGGGTTTCGCGATCGGGCCGATTTCCTTGCGGACCCAGTTCTTGAGGCCCGCCTCGAGTTCGTCGCCGGGCTCGACGCCGGCCATCAGCGTCACGTACGCGTAGATTCCCTGGCCCTTGATGTCGTGCGGATAACCGACGACGGCAGCCTCGGCCACGTCCGCGTGCGCCACGAGCGCGCTCTCGATCTCGGCCGTACCCATGCGATGCCCCGAGACGTTGAGCACGTCGTCGACGCGCCCCGTGATCCAGTAGTAGCCGTCGTCGTCGCGGCGCGCGCCGTCACCCGTGAAATACATCCCCTCGAACGTCGAAAAATAGGTATCGACGAAGCGCTGGTGGTCGCCGTAAACCGTGCGCATTTGCCCCGGCCAGCTGTCGAGGAAGCAAAGATTGCCGACAGCATCGCCTTCGCGGATGGCCCCCTCGTG
>JBFISV010000127.1:0-6968 GCA_041608415.1 Woeseiaceae bacterium | reverse complement strand
TGCACGATCCCGAAGACCCCGCCCGGTTTCAGGACCGCATAGGTATCGGCGAGCGCCTGGTCGAGAAAGTCACCGTGGCCAGCATTCTGGAAGTTGGCGAGGTTGTGCAGCACGCGCGGGAAAAACGCGACGTCCGCGACGCCTTCGAGTTCCGCCGGCAGCGAGCCGAAATAGAACCCGTCCACGGGCGCGCCATCGTCGCCGCCCCAGCCCGCGGCGTCCGCCTTGAACGTCGCGATCCAGGCCGCCTGCCTGGCCAAAAATTCCTCGTTCGCGAACGGGAACAGCGGCCACATGTCCATCGCATAGTTCGCGCCGATGAGCCGGCCGTCACCGCCCAGGTAGCTCACGAGCAACTTCGAATACCAGCCGCGGCCGGGGAGCCCCTCGACGACGGTCATGCCGGGCTCGATACCGAAAAAATCGAGCGTCTCTTGCGGGTGACGGTACTTGTACCGGGCCTTGACGTCGTCGGGCTGCGCGTCGAGCACGGCCGCGAGGCGGTCGCTGGCTGACATTCGGGCCGATGAGCTGCCCGATGACTCGGCCGATTTCGGGGCCTGCTTCTGCGCCGCATCCGGCGTTGCCGCCGGCTCGCTCTGCTGCTGGCATCCGGCCAGGATCATTGGCACAAGGATCAATAGATAACGGTACATAGTCGATTCCCCCAGGGGTTTTTCTTTTAAGCGCGATTATCCTACCCGGCCCCGGTGCGAACAAGTCAATCCGGAGACGTTTTTTGGTTCCGAAGTCCGTGCACGTCGCACGCGCAAACATGCGCTCGCAGAATCGGTCGGCTCGTTATCGTTTACCGTCGCGCGCTCGTGGATCCTTGCCGGGCGGCTTCGAAATCAGCATTCGAACCAGAACCACGATGATGACGAGATTCACGATGTAATACGAGAATGCCAGCCAATCGATATACGCCGGGGCGCCGCCATGTCCGTACGCAAATGCGAGCACCGTTACGCCGAACGTGCTGGCCGCCCACCAGGCAAGAACAGCGGCCGACAGAATGCGGCGGTCCGCAACGAGGAAAAAAGCCAATAGCCCGAGAACCAGCGGGCCGAATACGATGATTCGCCCGATAACCAGTGTGAGCCGATCGATCAGTTCCACACTTCGAGCTCCGTCTTGAAGAACCCGTCGGACATACGACGCTGCCGTCCAGGCGTGCGCCATGCGCATGAATGCAAAGCGAATTGCATAGCTTGTCCGCATGATTGACTGTTCGCGACGGGTATAACGCGGCCCGCGGTAATCACATTGAAGGCCAGACAGCCCCGGCTCGAACCGGACGTCGGTCTTGCGCGAGCTGACCGATGCCCGCCCGATGGCGGACCGAAGCGGCGTGCAGATTCAGTCAAGCGAATAAAGTACGCGCAAAACGTCCTCGCGCACGACCTTGATCGCGTCTCGTAATGAGACCGTCGCCGCTTCGCCGCGGGTAAAACGCGCGGCGCTGCGATTGTCGCATTCGGCTGCAGTCTCATAGGCGATGTCTTCCCAGTTTTCGGCCCAGGCATCCTGGAGTCGGTCCGCGCTGCCCGGATTCATCTCCTCGAGAACGAGGGTCAGGTCCTGGATCGTTTGTACTATCACCCAGCCGGTCCGCGCGTTGCCACGCAGGTCGGTATTGCAATCGTAATGATTCAGGAAGACGAGTTCCTGCAGCTCGCCGAGCTTCATGAGGATCTCGAAAGACGCCCAGCGCTGGTTGCGATTGAATTCGGAATATTCGTTGCGCCAGGTGTTGTAACCCAGGCTCGTGAGCGCGATGACGAGACTGATCAGGGCCACGGCGTTGCGCCGCAATTGATCGACAATTCGCTCTCTGGCCATGTTCCGGTCCTGTTGCTCTGACTCCGCCATCAAGACCCGGTTGGCCGCCCGCTTATTTCGACGACCGGCCACAGTGCCGCCCCGCCGCGGCGTTTGAGCAGCAACATCCAGACGACGACGAGAATTCCGGCGACGGCGATGGCGGCCAGAAATGCGAAGTAATCCTGGTGCCCCTCGATTCCCGGACTCGCATCGAGTATACGTCCGGCGATCGGCGCGAAAAAGATCTCGGGCGTGTATCCGATGAGCGATACGAATCCGACCGCCGCACCGGTGACGCGACCGGGCGTCTTGTTCTCCTCGAGCAGCGCGAAATAGACGCCGCGCAGCGCGAACACGGCAAAAAAACTGGCAAATAAATTCACATAGATCAACGTGAGACCGGCGGCGTCGGCGACGAGCAGCGACAGCGGCGCGTAGCAGACCAGTAGCGCCGCGAACAACACGCCGATCGAGCGCGTGGCGCTGTATCGATCCGCGACGAGACCGGCGCCGAGTGCCGCGATCGGGCGCAGGTAAGCCCCCCAGGTCGAGAATCGCGCCGCCTCGATTTCGTTCATGCCGAGCACCTGCACGGCATACAGGGAATAATTGTCGAGGCCTTTATACGCGCAGTACGCACAGACGATGACGGCAGCCTGTGCCCAGACGATCGGCCGCCCGAGGACCAGCGCCATGCCCTCGAGCGCGCCCGGACCCGGGCCCTGGCGGGCTGTGGGCGCGGGAATCAGCAACCATGTCAGCACTCCCGCCGCGAGCGTGACGAGTGAGTAAGCCTGGATCACGACCCGAAACCCCGCCCGCCGCTCGTCGTCGCCCGCCGTCACGGCGCCGTCCGGCAACAGCGCGGCGAAGATCGCGACGCAAACGGCGGCGACCGATGCCGCGACAAAGCCGCGGCCGGCTTCGAGCGTGCCGAACGCGAGCCCCTGGGCTGACGACCCGCCCCAGTCGCGCGTCGCGCGGATCAGCGCGCCCCAGAATAAAAAGATGGTCGTGATCCCCCAGTAGCCATACAGCACCGCCATTTGCAGGGGACCGGGGATCGTTGCCATGTAGAAACCGCCAGCCGCCGTGGCGACGAGCGACGTCGTCAGGAGCCCGCGCGCCGAGAACCGATCGGCCAGCGCACCGCCGGGGAAATACGAAAGCATCGCGGTGACGCCGTAAACGGCGAACAGGTCGCCGAGCTGCGTGTTCGTGAAGCCGAAAACGTCCAGCATCGTCGGGCGAAAGAACCGCGCCGTGTGAAACGGCAGTCCGAATACCATTTCGCCGGCGATGACCAGCGTGACGATCAATACGACCCGGGACACCGCGCCTTTCCTGCGGGACGAGAACGAGCGTAAGTATACGCGATGAGTTTCGCGCGGCGCGCCGGTTCACGCTCTAGGGAGACTCTGATTAGGTCCGCAGGCGATAACCGGTCTTGAAGATCCAGTGCACGACGAACAGGCACACGATCAGAAAACCGCTCGTCGAGCCGATGCTGAGCGCCACGCTGACGTCGGCATTCTCGTAAAAACTCCAGCGAAAACCGCTGATCAGGTATACGACGGGGTTGAACAGGCTGATCGTCTGCCACGCCGGCGGCAACATGCTGATCGAATAGAACGTGCCGCCCAGAAACGTCAGCGGCATGATCACGAGCACCGGCACGATCGTGAGTTTCTCCCAGCCGTCGGCCCAGACGCCGAGGATGAAACCGAACAGGCAGAACGAGACCGACGTGAGCACGAGAAACAGCAGCATCACGAACGGATGGGCGAGCTCGATCGTCACGAAAAAATTGGCGGTGACAAAAATGATCAGGCCGATGATGACCGACTTCGTCGCCGCGGCGCCGACGTAGCCGAGCACCACCTCGACCCACGACACCGGCGCCGAGAGGACCTCGAAGATGGTCCCGGTGAAGCGCGGAAAGTAGATCGCGAAAGAGGAATTCGAAATGCTTTCGGTCATGATCGACAGCATGATCAGGCCCGGCACGATGAACGCGCCGTAGCTGATGCCGTCGATCTCGGTGATGCGCGAACCGATGGCCGCGCCGAAAATCACGAAATACAGCGACGTCGACAGCACAGGCGCGACGATGCTTTGCACGGCGGTGCGAAACATGCGCGCCATCTCGAAGGCGTAGATGGCCTTGATGGCGTGAAAATTCATGCGGGCCTCTTCACGAGATCGACGAAGATTTCCTCGAGCGAGCTTTGCGACGTGCGCAGGTCGTTGAAGCCGATGCCGTTGTCCTGCAGGTCCTTGAGCAGCGCCGTGATGCCCGTGCGCTCCTCCTGCGTGTCGTAGGTGTACAAAAGCTCGCGACCATCCTCGGAAACCTGCAGCCCGTGGTGCCCGAGCGGCGCCGGAATCGCGTCGAGCGGTTCGAGCAGGTGCAGAAAAAGCTGCTTCTTGCCGAGTTCCTGCATCAGGCGCGCCTTGTCCTGCACGAGGATGATCTCGCCGTGGTTGATCACGCCGACGCGGTCCGCCATTTCCTCGGCTTCCTCGATGTAGTGCGTGGTCAGGATCACCGTGACACCGGATTCGCGCAGCGACGAGACGACGTTCCACATATCCTGGCGCAGCTCCACGTCGACCCCGGCGGTCGGCTCGTCGAGGAACAGGAGTTCCGGCTCGTGGGCCAGCGCCTTCGCGATCAGCACGCGGCGCTTCATACCACCGGACAGATCCATGATGCGGCTGTCCTTCTTGTCCCACAGCGACAGCGAGCGCAGGACATTTTCGACGTGGCCGGGATCCGGCGGCTTGCCGAACAGGCCGCGACTGAAATTGGCCGTTTTCCACACGGATTCGAACGTCTCGACCGGCAGCTCCTGCGGCACGAGCCCGATCATTGCGCGCGTCCTGCGGTATTCGCTGACCGTGTCGAAACCATCGACCCGGGCCGTTCCCGAACTCTGGCCGACGATGCCGCAGACGATGTTGATCAGGGTCGTCTTGCCCGCGCCATTGGGACCGAGCAGGGCGAAAATTTCGCGGCGATGGATTTCGAGATCGACGTTTTTCAGCGCCTCGAATCCGCCGGCATAGGTTTTGCTGAGCTTGTCGACGGAGAGGATCGGTCGCATGCGCGAATGGTATAGGAACCTGTCTCGTGATGCCGCATGGCCGCACAAACACCTCGCGGCAAGCCACATCGCTCTTCGCTGGTCCGGTCACGACCCGGAGCCTGCATCCTGTCCCGGTGAGAAGACCTGCGTCCACGGGTCCGTGTGCGCGGCGAGCCCGCTACCCGGCCTGAAATATACAATCGCCGGGTCCGGTCTGCTTTCGGGCAGGTCACCCGGGGAAAGCATGCGTATCTCGATCGTACTCGTTGCCGTCATCGTCGCGGCTGTCGCCGCCTTTCTCGCGGCGATGAGGCCGGTGACCGTCGAAGTCCGCGGCGCGCTGCCCCGCGAGTTCCCGGACTCCGGTTTTTCGCATCGGACCTTCGAGGCGCTGTTGCGTCGATTTGTGAACGCATCTGGCGAGGTCGACTACGACGCCTGGCACGCGTCGCAGGACGCGATGGCGGCACTCGAGGAATACCTCGCCGCCGTCGCCGCCTTCAGCCCGGTTTCGTCACCGGAGCGATTCCTGTCGCAAAACGATGCGCTCGCCTACTGGATGTACGCCTACAACGCCTACGTCGTAAAGGGCGTGCTCGACAACTGGCCGATCAAGAGCGTCACCGACGTCAAGTCGCCGATCGAGGTCGTCAAGGGCCTCGGATTTTTTTACCGCAACCGGTATGTCTTCGGCCGCGAGCCACTCAGCCTCCTAAGCGTCGAAAACGACTACATCCGCAAAAGATACAGGGATCCGCGCATCCACTTCGTGCTGAACTGCGCGAGCGCAAGCTGTCCCGTCCTGCGGCCGGAACTGCCGACGGGCGATGCACTCGAGCATTTGCTCGCGACCGCCACCGAGCAATTCGTCTCGGAGCCGCGCAACGTGAGCGTGGACCACGACAGGAAAGTCGTCCGCCTGTCCGCGATCTTCAAAATGTACCGGAAAGACTTTGTCAACCATGTCCGCGCGACCGGTCAGCCGGCCGGCGACGCGGTGCTCGCGTACGTAGCGAGCGTCGCCCCCGACGCGCTGCGCGCACAGCTCGAATCAGCGACCGGTTACGATCTGCAATTTCGCGAATTCGACTGGAGCGTCAACGCGCCGGACCTGCCGTCTCCCTAGACCTGATCGGGCAGCGGCTAAAAGACCTTGCCGGGATTGAGGATGCCGCGCGGGTCCAGCGCGGACTTGAGCCGCCGCATCATCGCGATCTCCTCGTCGCTGCGCGAATAGTGCAGGAACGCCCGCTTCTCGAGGCCGATGCCGTGTTCGGCCGAAATCGACCCGCCGTAAGGCCGCAGTTCCTCGTAGACGATGGCCATCGCTTCCTGCTGCTCGGCGTGATCCTCGGTCCCGATCGTCAGCAGAAAATGCAGGTTGCTGTCGCCGAGATGGCCGAATGTCGTGCCGCGGAACGTCTGCGGCCAACGCGCCGCGAGGCGGCGATTGACGCTGGCCGCGTACGCCTCGGCATCCCGGATCGGGAGGCTGACGTCGAACGCGATCATCGGCTCGAGCTTTTCCGCGAGCCCGTCGATATCGTCGCGAATTGCCCACATCGCGCGCTGTTGATCGATATTCTGCGCGAGAGCGGCATCGACGATGAGGTTCTCCTGCATGGCTCGCTCGAGGACTGCCTGCAATCGCTCCGCGTCGGCGAGCTGGTCACCGGCGCGCACCTCGATCAGCACGTAATACGGATGGCCCGCGGCAACCGGCGCGCGATGGCGCCCGACGTCGCCGACGAGCGTCGCGTAGAAATCGGCCCACATGACCTCGAACGCACTCAGCGCACCGCCCAGCGAGGCGCCCAGTTCGTTGAGCAGCAGCGGCACGTTCGCATAGCGATCGACGGCGACAAGTGCCGTATTGCGGCTGCGAAGCTCGGGCCGGAGGCGGAGCACCGCTCTCGTGACGATGCCGAGCGTGCCCTCGGTGCCGATGAACAGCTGCTTCAGATCGTAGCCCGCATTGTTCTTGAGCATGCGGTTCATCGAAGTCAGCACCGTGCCGTCGGCAAGGACGGCCTCGAGACCCAGTACCTGCTCGCG
>JBFISV010000126.1:0-6994 GCA_041608415.1 Woeseiaceae bacterium | reverse complement strand
GTCGCATCGGCGAGGATCTGCATGACCCGCATGCTGTCGATGTCGACCATCATCTGGAAGGCGCGCGAGTACAGGAAGTCTCCCACGAGCACGCTGGCCTGGTTGCCGAACACCGTGTTTGCGGAATCCCGGCCGCGCCGCCGCGAAGACGAATCGACCACGTCGTCGTGCAGCAACGTCGCGGTATGGATGAATTCGATGATGGCGGCCGCGCGGTGGTGTTGCTCGCCCTCGTAGCCGAGCGCACGCGAGGCCAGCAGGACGATCATGGGACGCAGGCGTTTGCCACCGCTCATTACGATGTATTCGGAGACCTGCGATACCAGCGCCACGTCGCTTTCGAGACTCGCCGTAATCAGGCGATCGACCGCGGCCATGTCGTCGCGCGACAGCGCGACGACGTCGTCGAACGACAAGATTTCGGCGGAGCTTTCGAGCGCGTGCATGAGACGGGCGATAATGCCTCAATCGGCCCGGAGAGGCGAGGCGAACGTGCCCGGCCGTGCGCGGGCGTCGCAATTGCAAGCCATTGATATTTGCCGGGATTTTGAGGGGCCGCAACATTGACCCACGGCCGGGGAATCTATAGAATTCCGCCTCCTTTTGCAGCCCGGGCTGTTCGACGGACCCGACTTCGTCCGGCAAGAGCGCAAAATTCTTATAGTTCTCAGTGAGTTGCCCGACAGCAGCACACGATCTGGAGTCATCAGCGAATGTATGCGGTTTTCAGGAGCGGCGGCAAGCAGTACCGCGCGGCAAAAGGTGACGTGCTGCGCCTCGAGAAAATCGACGCGGACGAGGGCGCGACGGTGAGTTTCGACGAGGTCCTGCTCGTCGGCCAGGGCGCCGACGTCAAGGTCGGCAGTCCGCTGCTGGCCGGCAGCTCGGTCAGCGCCAAGGTCTTGCGCCAGGGCAAGTCGCGCAAGGTCCCGGTCGTGAAGTTCAAGCGACGCCAGAACTACCTGCGGCAGGGCTCGCATCGCCAGTTCTTCACCGAGGTCGAGATTACCGGCATCGGCAGCGGAGCCGCGAAAGCCGCGCCGCGTACCAAGGAGGCGGCGGGCGAGGCGAAGCCCAAGGCCAGGACGCCGGTCAAAAAGGCCGAGGCGGACACGACGGCCGGCGGCAAAAAAGCGGCGGCTTCCAAAGCGACGAGTAAGCCCGCGAAGAAGCCGGCAAGAAAGAAAGCGGCCAGTAAAAAGGTTGCGAAGAAGAAGGGCAGCGAGTAACACGGATTAATAACGATGTCGGGCGCGCTCGCCCGGCACCTCATCGGACAGGTACAGCACAGTGGCACACAAGAAAGCAGGCGGCAGCAGCAAGAACGGTCGCGATTCAGAGAGTAAGCGGCTTGGCGTCAAGTTGTTCGGTGGCCAGGAGGCGGTCGCCGGAAATATCCTCGTGCGGCAGCGCGGCACCCGGTTTCATGCCGGCGATAATGTCGGCATCGGTCGCGATCACACCTTGTTCGCGAAAAAGGACGGCCGGGTGCGTTTCGAAAAGAAGGGCCCCAAGAATCGCCAATTCGTCAGCGTGGTCTGAGCGGCTAACGCCGCCTGAGGCGCTCAGAGCGATCGAGTCGTTGCGTTCGCGGCCGCCGCGACGCCGTTCAAGAGCCTCTCGAAACCCCGCTGTCGCGGGGTTTTTTGCAAGCAAAGCTGCCGGTTTTTCGCAGCGGAACGTCAAGCCATGAAATTTGTCGACGAAGCAACGATTCGCGTGCAGGCGGGCAACGGCGGCCACGGGGCGCTGAGTTTTCGGCGCGAAAAGTACGTTGAACGCGGCGGTCCGGACGGTGGCGACGGCGGCCGCGGCGGCAGCGTCTACCTCATCGCCGATGCGTCGATCAACACGCTCGCCGACTTTCGCGTGGCGCGCCGGTTTCGCGCCGAGAGCGGGCAGGGCGGCGCCGGGCGCAACAAGACGGGGCGCTCGGGCAGCGATCTCGACGTACGAGTCCCTTGCGGCACCGTCGTGCACGATATCGATACGGGCGAGTGCATCTGCGACCTGACCGAAGACGGCGAGCGGCAGAAGGTCGCCGAGGGCGGCCGCGGCGGGCTCGGTAACTCGCACTTCAAGAGCAGCACGAATCGTGCACCGCGCAAGACGACGAACGGTACGCCCGGCGAAGGCCGGCACCTGAAGCTCGAACTCAAGGTGCTCGCGGACGTCGGCCTCGTCGGCCTGCCGAATGCCGGCAAATCCACGCTCATCGCCGCCATGTCGCAGGCGCGGCCGCGCATCGCCGATTACCCGTTCACGACACTGCACCCGAATCTCGGCGTCGTCCGGGTCGGTCGCCTGCAAAGTTTCGTGATGGCCGACGTACCCGGACTCATCGAAGGCGCCTCGGAGGGTGCAGGGCTCGGTATTCGCTTCCTCAAACACCTGCAACGCACGCGCCTGCTGCTGCACGTCGTGGACATCGCGCCGCTCGACGACAGTCTCGACCCGGCTCAATCGGTGCGCGCGATCGCCCGCGAACTCGCCAATTTTTCCGAGGCACTCGCCGCGACGCCGCGCTGGCTCGTCATCAACAAGATCGATCTGCTCTCGGCCGAGGCGCTCGCCGAGCGCCGCGAGCAATTGCTCGGCAAACTCGGATGGGACGGCCCGGTATTTTGCGTGAGCGCCGCGACCGGTGACGGAACGCCCGAACTCGGTCAGTCGATCGTGCGGGAACTCGAGCGCCTGCGCGAAGAAGAAGATACGGCCGCGGACGGGCGTTGAACGCTCGCGGATCTCGCAGTGACGAGGCGCGTCGCTGAATGAATGCTGATCAGGAAGTCCGAGCGCGCGGTTGGCCGTGCGACTCGCGGGCAAACGGGGTCAGCCGGCGAGGGCCTTGACGCGCTTGTTGAGGCGGCTCTTGTGACGCGCAGCCTTGTTCTTCGTGACGATGCCCTTGTTGACCATGCTGTCGATGACCGGCACCGCGTCCTTGAAGGCCAGCACCGCGGCTTTGCTGTCGCCGGCATCGCACGCCTTCAGAACGTCCTTGATTTTCGTTCGCATGCGCGAGCGCAGCCCCATGTTGTGCTTGCGGGTCTTTTCCGCCTGCCGGGCGCGCTTTCTTGCCGACTTGATGTTCGCCACTGCCTGCTACCGTGAAATAAAGAGCCGCGTATTATTCTTGCGCGTCCCTGCATTGTCAATGGCTTGGGCCGGGCGTTGCGGCCGCCGCAAAAAGCTTCCTCTAAATGACTGATTTTAGTAATTTTTTAGGCTAAACTCCGTGCCGTCATGAAGTCGGAACAGCCGCATCGAAACGAGCCCGGACGGCCGGGCCGCGCGGTCCCTTCGCGAGTCAGCGGCCGGGCGCTGTTTCGCGTGACCTCGCTCGTCAGCGGCATGACGCTGCTGTCGCGCATTCTCGGGCTCGTACGGGACATCGTGCTGGCGCGATTCTTCGGTGCGTCCCTGGTCATGGACGCATTCCTGGTCGCGAACCGCATACCGAACATGCTGCGGCGCTTTTTTGCGGAAGGTGCTTTCTCGCAGGGCTTCGTTCCCGTCATGGCCCGCTACCGCGAACGACACGACCATGACGATGCGCGACGGTTCGTGGATTCCGTAGCCGGCACGTTCGGTATCGTGCTGTTCGTCATCACCCTGTTCGGCGTGCTCGCGGCGCCGCTGATCGTGATCGTCGTCGCTCCCGGATTCGTCGGCGACGGCGGCGATCTCGACCTCGCGGCACTCATGCTGCGCTTTACGTTCCCGTACCTGTTCTTCGTCTCGCTGACCGCATTTGCGGGCGGCATACTCAACACCTACGGGCGCTTCGGCGTGCCGGCCTTCACACCCGTGATACTCAACGTGGTCCTGATTTCCGCCGCGATCTGGTGGTCGCCGCGGCTCGATGTGCCCGGAATGGCGCTCGCCTACGCGGTTTTCATCGCGGGCGTTTGCCAGCTCCTGTTCCAACTGCCGTTCCTCGTACAGATCCGGGCGCTGCCGCGGCCGGTCTGGGCGCCGCACCACGAGGGCGTCAAACGCGCGGTCAAACTCATGTTGCCGGCGATCTTCGGTTCGTCCGTCGCGCAAATCAACGTGCTGCTCGGCGGCATCATCGCATCGCTGCTCGGCGTTGGCAGCATCAGCTACCTGTACTATTCCGATCGCCTGATGGAGTTTCCGCTGGGGCTGTTCGGCATCGCGCTGGCAACGGTGACGCTGCCGCACCTGTCGCGGCTCTGGGCCAACGACGAACGCGGGATTTTTTCCGCCACCCTCGACTGGTCGATGCGCCTCGCGCTGATCATCGCGTTGCCGGCCGCGATCGGCCTGTTCGTGCTCGCTGAGCCGCTGATCACGACGATTTTTTACCGCGGCCGGTTCGATGCCGAGGCGGTGCAGATGACGGCCATCGCGCTGCGCGCCTATGCGTTCGGCCTGCTCGGCTTTTCTTTCGTCAAGATACTGGCGCCGGCTTTTTTCGCGCGCGAGGACACGCGTACGCCGGTGCGCATCGCGATCATTGCGCTCGGCGTCAATTTCGCGCTCAGCATCGGGCTGGCCTGGTACCTGACGCGCATCGGCTATCCGGCGCCGCACGCCGGCCTGGCGCTCGCGACCTCGATCGCCGCACTGCTCAACGCCTGGCTGCTGTATCTCGGCCTGCGCCGCGACGAGGTACTCGTTCACGGGCCCGGATGGCCCGCACTCTGCGCGCGGGTGCTGTTGGCGAACGCGGCGATGTGGGCGATACTGCTGTGGCTGCGGCGGCCGCTCGAATGGTGGCTTGCCACGGGATCGATCGATCGCGTGGGTTGGCTGGCGATCAGCGTCGCGTCCGGCGCCGTTGGCTATTTCCTCGCGTTACTCGCGTTCGGTTTACGGCCGTCCAATCTCAGTCTGAGACACTGAATGCGCCTTGTCAGACACCTCGAGGACATGCCTCATCGGCGACTGCAGGCTGGCAGCGTCGTCACCATCGGCTCGTACGACGGCCTGCACCGCGGCCACCAGCAACTGCTGCAACGTGTCACCGCGATTGCCGAGCGCGACGGCCTCGCGCCCGTCGTCATGAGTTTCGAGCCGACGCCGAGGGAGTTTTTTCAGTCCGATCGTCCGCCCGCGAGACTCATGCGATTCCGGGAAAAATACGAGGCGCTCAGCGCCAGCGGCATCGAGATTTTCTACTGTCCGCGTTTTTCGGCCGGCATGCGACAGATTTCGGCCGCCGATTTCATACGTCGCGTTCTCGTGCATGGCCTGAATTCGCGTCGTATCGTCGTCGGCGACGACTTTCGCTTCGCGGCAGGACGAGCGGGAGATATTTCGCTGCTCGAAGAAACCGGTCTCGCGCTGGATTTCGGTGTCGAACGGGTGCCGAGCGTCAATGTCGAGGGCATTCGGGTCAGCAGCACCGCGATACGCGAAGCCTGCGAGGCCGGCAACATGCAGCGCGCGACCGCGCTCCTGGGCCGACACTATCGCATGTCGGGTAAGGTCGTGCGAGGCGAGAAAGTCGGGCGCACGCTGGGTTTCCCGACCGCCAACGTCGATCTGCGGCGGCGGCAGAGCGCCGTCATGGGCATCTTCGCGGTGCGCGTTCACGGACTCGATGGCGGACCTCGGGACGGTGTGGCGAGCGTCGGGTCCCGGCCCACGTTCAATGGCACGAAGCCGCTGCTCGAGGTCTACCTGTTCGATTTCGACGCCGACATATACGGCGAATACATACACGTCGATTTTATCGCCCGGCTGCGCGAACAGAAGCGCTTCGAAGCGGTCGACGACCTCGTCGCACAGATGCGCGACGATGCCGACAGCGCACGGTCTATACTCGGAACTTCGGCCGCCTGACCTGAGGAATCAGCCATTGAGACATAACAGCGATCCGGGAATACGCCGTTTTACCGTGTGGATGGCGATCGCGCTGGTCGTGATCATCGCCGACCAGGTCACCAAGCTCGCCATCATCGAGCACATCGACCATTACGGCAAAGTGGAGTTGCTGTCTTTCCTGAACCTCACGCACCAGAGGAATTTCGGCGCCGCCTTCAGTTTCCTCGCAAACGCGGGCGGATGGCAGCGCTGGTTTTTCATCGTGCTCGCAAGTGTCGTGAGCGCGGTCATCTCGGTCTGGATCTGGCGAATCCGCGATGAGGGGCCGGCTATTCTCGCAGCCGGGCTCGCACTCGTACTCGGAGGCGCGATCGGCAATGTCATCGACCGCATCAGGCTCGGCTACGTGACCGACTTCATCCAGGTATGGTTCGGGAACTGGGCCTTTCCCTCGTTCAATGTCGCCGACTCGGCGATCACGGTCGGCGCGGCGCTGCTCATCATCGATTCGCTGTTCGTCTCCGGCCGGCAACAGCGCGAGGCCTGATCTAATCGCAGATCGGGCCGCAGGGCGAGGCGGCGCAAAGGCCGCCGCTATCGAGTCCTAACGCGTGCGGGTCCAGCAGTCGGTGTCCGGGTCCGACGTGCGCTGGCCGCGACCGTCGACCGTATATTGCCGGCACTTGCTCTGCTCTTTCGCCGACACCTTGGCGGTCGCCGTCGCGGTCGCCGTGAAATTGTTGCCGTCGGCGCTGGTGACATCGACGATGTACGCACCCGAATCCGTCGTATACGGATCCTGGTCGAAGCCCAGGATGATCAGGTCGGTCGTGTACTGATTGTTGTTGAGATACTCGCGCTCCTGGTTGGTCGCAATCTGCAACAGAGCCGCCTTGGCCTCGTTGCGCTTCGCGCGGTCGAGGTAGTCGCGGTAATTCGGGTACGCAACCGATGCCAGTATGGCGACGATCACGATGACGACCATCAACTCCAGCAGGGTCACGCCACGCATATTCTTGTACATCGAAATCTCCTCTAGAGGCGTAATCATACCTACTCTACGCCGTCCTGCGTCCACAAAGTACGCACGGGATCATTACTAAAGCCCGGGTCGAAGCATTCGACGCCGATGCAGGTCACCGGCGGCGGCGCACATTCCTGGCCCTCGCAGTCCGGATCCCACGGCGACGGAAACAGG
>JBFISV010000125.1:0-7005 GCA_041608415.1 Woeseiaceae bacterium | reverse complement strand
CTGGCGCGGTATGTTCATCGCCGGCGGCGGCGCGACATTGACGATGGCGGCACTCGCGTGGCTCCTGATTCCGGAGTCCATGAAGTTCCTGCTGGAACGCCGGCCCGCGAATGCGCTCGCGGAAGTCAACGGGATACTGGCCCGTCTCAAGAAACCGCGAATCGACAAGCTCCCCGAAATCGCGGCACACGCGCCGCGCATCCGGGCGCACTTTTTGGGATCGATTTTGAAATTGCTGGCGCCGGAGCTGCGCAAGCTGACCCTGACGCTCTGGACGACGTTTTTCCTGTGCTTCGCGACGCTGTATTTCCTGATGAGCTGGATTCCCAAGCTGATGGTGGATTCGGGCTACGACGAAAGCGTCGGTCGGCATGCTTTTTTCCTGTTCAACCTGGGCGGGGTGATCGGCATTTATCTCATGGGCATGCTGTCGACACGCTGCAAATTGACGACGCTCGTATTTGCAATGCTGTTCGCATCGGCGATCGGTATGGGCCTGTTCGCCGTCGCGCCGAAGCAGGAGCATCTGCTGCTCGTCCTGATACTGCTGGTCGGCATCCTGCAGCAGGGCGGCTTTACGGGCCTGTACGGTGCGGCGGCGAAAGCCTATCCGACCGCTGTGCGAACGACCGGTGTCGGCTGGTCCATCGGCCTCGGCCGCTCCGGCGCCGTTGCGGGCCCCGCGATCGCCGGCTACCTGATCGCGGCGGGTTTCGACATGTCGGCGAACTTCATCGTGTTCGCGGTGCCGATGGCAATCGGCGGCCTGATCGCGTACACGCTGCACGTACGCTGAGGGCACCGCGTGAACGTCAAAGCCCTGATCGCACTGGCCGTCGCCGTTTGTTCGGGCGCCTCGCCGGCGTCCGCGCAGGCGACGCTCAAGGGCTATTACGTCGGCGAATTCTGGCGCAACAGCCGCGGCGGCCTCGAGACAGGATCGGCCTACCTGACGGACGCCGCGGTCAGCGTCGCGGCGAAACTCGACGACTCGAAAGGCGGAACGAACGCGAGCTTTTTCGCCCAGTTCATGTGGAACAACGGTGCAAGGTTTTCGGAACGCTTCGTCGGCGATTTGCAGTCCGTGTCGAACATAGACGCGGGCCGGGCGGCCCGCGTCTACGAGCTCTGGTACGAACATCCGCTGGCGGACGACGCCACGGTGCGCGTCGGCCTGTACGACCTGAATACCGAATTCGATGCGATGGAAACCGCGGGCCTGTTCATCAACGGCTCGCACGGCATCGGCGCCGAGTATGGCCTGTCGGGGGAGAACGGCCCGTCGATTTTTCCCGTGACCTCACTGGCCGCGCGCTTCGACTGGCGTTGGAACACCGCGAGCACGCTCCGTTACGCCTTGCTCGACGGCGTTCCCGGCGACCGGTCGGATCCGAGCCGGGCCGCCGTGGACCTGGGCGGTGGCGACGGCGTCCTGCACGCCCTCGAATACGTGCATCGGCTTGACGGCGGCACGCGACTCGGCATCGGCGGCTGGCTGTATTCGGCTGCATTCAGGCGTATCGACCGTGCAGGCGCGAGCGAGGACAAGGGCAACGGCGGCATTTACGGATTCGCGGAAGGCCCCGTATACAAGGCGCGGGGGGGCGGTATCGAGGTGCGCGCGTTCCTGCGTTACGGCGTCGCCGACGACGCGTTCAATGCCGTTTCCGCCTATCTCGGCGCCGGCGCCGTGGTGGCGGGCCTCGTCGCGTCGCGACCCGACGACCGCCTCGGATTCGCGATCGCGAGCGCGCGCACGGGCAAGCCTTTCAGGCGTGAGAGGGCGCTGGCGGGGATGAGCACTGATCGCCACGACACGTCGTTCGAGATCACCTACAGTGCCAGGATCAACGACTGGCTGCGGCTGCAGCCCGACGTCCAGTACATCGTGAATCCCGGCGCAAATCCGGCGCTCGCGAACTCGCTCGTATTCGGTTTGCGTGTCGAACTCGCGGTATCGCGGGAATGGCCCTGAAGAGAGCAGACCCGGGCGCTCAGGCCCGGTCGGCGAAATCCCCGAGCCGCCGGTATCGCCCCCGGAAGAACAACAGCGGTTCGCCGTGCGTCCAGGTGAAGCGATCGACATGGCCCACGATGATGTGATGGTCGCCCGAATCGTGGATCTGCCGGGTCGAGCATTCGAACAGCGCGAGGCAGTCGGGAAGTATCGGCACCCCGGCGTCGGAGCGGCCGAAATTCACGCCGTTGAACATCGTGTGATCCGACCTCGCGAACTGAATCGACAGCGGCAACTGTTCGTCGGTAAGAATGTGCACGGCGAAGTCGCTGGCGTCGAGGAAAGCCGACAGGGAGTTCGATGACTTTGCGATGTTCCAGAGGACCAGCGGGGGATCCAGCGACACGGAACTGAAGCTGTTGGCCGTGATTCCACACGGATGACCGTCATCGCCGCTGCACGTGACGACCGTGACGCCGGTCGCAAACTGTCCGAGGCAGGCGCGAAACGCAAGCTGGGCTTCTTCAGGATTCAGGCTGTCCGGGCTCGACATAGGTCTTCCATCGCTTTATCAATTGACACATTCACGCCAGTGACCGGTGTGACGCAAAGCATACAGGGAGTGCCGCCGGATTTTCGAGACAATTGCGGCGGTCCGCTCGCAAGCGGCCGCCGTTGACTTCATCCCGCGGAGTCGCCGAGTGTCGCGTAAAAGTCCGCGAGCAGGCCGTACAGCGTCTCGAGGCGCTCGGCGCCGAACTCGACCTCGATGGCCTCGTAGAGCGATTCCGATTCGGGCGCGACCTCGGCGAAGATCTGGCGACCACGTGCCGTGAGAGCGACGACGATCCTGCGTTGATCGACCGCATCCGTACTGCGCAGAACCAGTCCTTTCCTCTCCAGGTGTTGCAGTATCCTCGTCAGGCTGGGCGCGAGCAGGAAGCTTCTCTTGGCGAGTTCGCCGGCGTCGATGCGGCCGAATTCGGACAGCGCGCGAATCACGCGCCACTGTTGTTCCGTGAGCCCGTGCCGGCGCAGCATCGGGCGGAATCGGGACATCGCCGCTTCGCGCGCCTTCAACAACTCCATCGGCAGCGAATGTCGAAAATTCCTGAGCGCCGGAACGCCCGGTCTGCCGGCCGCCTTGCTCATACCGCTTCCGCGACGACGGGATTGGCGAGCACGCCGATACCGGGCACCTCGACCTCGATGCGATCGCCGTCCCTGAGGTACTTCGGCGGGTCGAATCGTGCGCCCGCGCCGTTCGGCGTGCCAGTCGCGATGAGATCGCCCGGCTTGAGCCGATAAAAGGTTGACAGGTAGCTGACCAGGTAGCGAAACGGGAACATCAGGTTCGAGGTCACGTCGTCCTGGCGCTGCTCGCCATTGACGCGCGTGATGAGCCGCAGCTCGGCCATGGGGTCGAGTTCGTCGGGCGTGACCAGCCACGGTCCGAGGGAGCCCGATTTCTCGAAATTCTTGCCCTGCGTGACATTGAACTTGGCATGCCTGAGATAGTCGCGCACGGAGCCCTCGTTCATGATCGTGAGTCCCGCGATATGTTCGTGCGCGTCCTCTGCGGCGATGCGGCGTCCCTCGCGGCCGACGACGAGCACGATCTCACCCTCGTAATCGAGTTGTGCAGATTCGGGTGGATCCATGATCGGCTGCATGTGCCCGACGAGCGATTCCCGTGAGCGCATGAAGACGCTCGGATATTTCGGCGCGCTCGAACCGTCCCCGTACTCCTCGTTGCGATTCGCATAGTTCACGCCGATGCAGATGATTTTCTCCGGGTTCGGAATCGTCGGCAGAAATTCGACGTCGCCGAGCGCATGGCCGCCGTCGGCGCCCGCGGCTTCATGCGCGAGCGAGGGCAGTTGGCCGCCGCGTATGGCCGCGCGCAGGTCCGCGTCGCCGTTGGGGTCGTTCCCGAGGTCCACGACTTCGCCGTCGAGCACGGCGCCGAAGCTGTCGCGACCGTCGTACCTGAAGCTCAGGAACTTCACGGCGACAGGCCGTCCGCCGTCATGCCGGCGCGTTCCAACACGGCGTCTAGCCGCCGCTCGAGTTCGGGCGTGGCGGGGCACATGGGCAGGCGATGTTCGTTGTTTTCGAGCAGCCCGAGTTTTTTCATCATGTACTTCATCGGGATCGGATTCGTGTCGTAGAAGACCGACTGATTGATCTCGAGCAGCCGCTGATGCAGCGCGCGGCCGCGGGCGAGATCGTTCGACCAGACCGCGTCGCACATTTCGGCGAGCACGTCGGGCCGCAGATTGCCGACCGCGTTCATCAGGCCGCAGGCACCGATGCTCATCATGGGAAACGACAGCTCTTCGAGCCCCACGAACACGCGGAAGTCGTCGCCCAGCGCTGCAAGACACTCGGTAACGAATCCGAGGTCGTTGACCGCGTGTTTCATGCCGACGAAGGTCGGCGACTTGTCCCGGATTTCCTGCATCGAGTCGAGCGTTACGCTGATCGCCGTGCGGCCCGGAATGTGGTAGATCATCCAAGGCGTGTCGTGCATGGCGGCCAGTTCGAGGTAATACGCAATCAGCCCGCGCTGCGGTGGCCGGATGTAATAGGGCGTCACGATCAGCAGGGCATCGGCTCCGGCAGCTACGGCGTGCCGCGTCAGCACTTCCGTGTCGGCGAACGACTGCGAGCCGGTTGCGGCGACGATCGGTATGCGGCCGCCGGCCGCTTCGACCGCTACGTCGACGAGCCTGTTGCGCTCGTCGATCGTCAGCGTCGACGGCTCGGCCGTCGTGCCGTTGACGAGAATACCGTGTGAGCCTTGCCGGACCTGGAAGTCGACCAGTCCGGCGTAGCCCTCGTAGTCGACGGCGCCGTTCTTGAACGGAGTGATCAGCGGCGGCATTGAGCCTCTGAGGCGCGGGGATGCAGGCATGTTGCTCGGGTCCTCAAGCGGAAAATAGCGGATTCGCGCGACTTGATCGGCGTGTGAGCCGGCAGTATACTTAACATGTTAAATGAATTCAATCCACGCCGGAGGCTCGTGCCGTGCCGCACCAAATCATTGAATATTCAGCGAATCTCGACCGCGACATCGACATCGACGAGCTGCTCGCCGAGCTGCACGGGACCGCGGCGGGTATCGACGCACTGCCCACGGCCGGCATTCGCACGCGCGCCGTGGCGCGTGAGCATTACCGCATCGCCGACGGTCACGCGGACAATGCGTTCATCAACGTCACGCTGAGAATCGCGCGCGGACGTTCGCTCGAAGAGCGCAGGGCTGCGGGCGAAAAGCTGTTCGCCGCGTTGCGGCGATTCGTCGACGACGTGTATAGCCGCCGGCCGCTCGCGCTGTCGTTCGAGATCCAGGAGATCGATCCGGAGATGCGCTGGAAGCAAGGCAATATTCGTGAGTACATGGCCAGGCGCGCCAACTGAATCCATTACGCCTCGCCCAACAGGCCTGCCAGGGGACCAGAACATGTCCGAACTCGAAACCAACATTGCCGACGCAAGGAAATTGCTGTCGCGATTTCAGAAAGCCACGTTGCCGCACTTCATCGGCGGCGCGGCCGACCCCGGCCGCTCTGGCGAGGTGTTCGAGAGCGTCACGCCGATCGATAACTCGGTCATCGGCAAGGTCGCTGCGGGAAATGCCCTCGACGTCGACCACGCCTGCAAGGCAGCAGCCGATGCCTTCGTCGAATGGCGGGCGACGCCGGGGAAAGAGCGCAAGCGCATCCTGCATCGGGTCGCCGATGCCATTATCGACAATGCGCGGCAGATTGCGCTGGTCGAAAGCTACGATTCCGGGCAGCCGCTGAGATTCATGAGCAAGGCGGCGATTCGGGGCGCCGAGAACTTCCGCTTTTTTGCGGACATGGCGCCGGCGGCGCGCGACGGACGGGCGCTGCCGGCCGAGGAGCACATCAATTATTCGATCCGGCAACCGATCGGGCCCGTTGGCGTCATCACGCCCTGGAATACGCCCTTCATGCTGTCGACCTGGAAGATCGCACCCGCGCTCGCGGCCGGCTGCACCGTCGTGCACAAGCCGGCCGAGTGGTCGCCGTACACGGCCATGATGCTGTCGGAAATCGCGCACGAAGCCGGGCTGCCGGCCGGCGTCCTCAACTGCGTGCAGGGGCTCGGCGAGTCCGCGGGCAAGAGCCTGACCGAGCATGCCGCAATCAAGGCGGTCGCCTTCGTCGGCGAATCGACGACGGGCAGCCACATCATGCGGCAGGGCGCGGCGACGCTGAAGCGGGTGCACTTCGAACTCGGCGGCAAGAATCCCGTGATCGTCTTCGACGACGCCGATCTCGATCGCGCGCTCGATGCCGTCGTATTCATGATTTTCAGTCTCAACGGCGAGCGCTGCACGTCGTCGAGCCGCCTGCTCGTGCACGCAGCAATCCGGGACGAATTCACGCGCCGCGTCGTGGAGCGCGTGGCCAGGCTCAAGGTCGGCAATCCGCTCGACCCGGACACCGAGGTGGGCCCGCTGGTGCACGAGCGGCATTTGCAGAAGGTGTGCAGTTACTTCGACTACGCGGTCGAAGACGGCGCGCAAATCGCCGCCGGCGGCCGCGCGCTCGCCGGCGACGGCAACTTCGTCGAGCCGACGGTATTCGCGAACGCACGCAACGACATGCGCGTCGCGCAACAGGAAATATTCGGGCCCGTGCTGACGGTCATTCCGTTCGCGGACGAAGACGAGGCGCTCGCAATCGCCAATGACAGCGATTACGGGCTCGCGGCCTACGTCTGGACGAACGACATCGGCCGCGGGCACCGCCTGGCGCAGCACCTCGACGCCGGTATGGTCTGGGTGAATTCCGAAAACAACCGTCACCTGCCGTCGCCGTTCGGTGGCATGAAGGCCAGCGGTATCGGCCGTGACGGCGGCGACTACAGTTTCGAATTTTACATGGAGACGAAAAACGTCTGCGTCGCGCTCGGCACGCACAAGGTACCCCGACTGGGCAAGTCATGAGTCTCTACTATTTGCAAAAATTCCTGTACGAACTGAATCGTGACGAGGCGATGCAGGCGCGCTACCG
>JBFISV010000124.1:0-7125 GCA_041608415.1 Woeseiaceae bacterium | reverse complement strand
GACGACGGCAATCGGCCGCGCATGGTCGACGTCAGCGGCAAGAACCCGAGTGAGCGCGAGGCCGTGGCGCGCAGCATCGTGCGGCTGCCGGCAGCGGTTCGCGCGGCGGTCGCCGGCGATGACATCGCGAGCAAGAAGGGCCCCGTATTTGCGACGGCGATCGTGGCGGGCGTCATGGCCGCAAAGAAAACGCACGAACTCATCCCGTTCTGCCATCCGCTCGGCCTCGAAACCTGCGACGTCGATATTCGCATCGACGGCGACGACGCTATTATCGAATGCCGTTGCAAGGTGCATCACAGGACGGGGGTGGAAATGGAGGCGTTGACGGGCGCCACGGTAGCGGCCCTGACGGTCTACGACATGTGCAAGGCGCTGTCGCACGACATCGTCATCGGCGAGACGAGGCTTTTGAGTAAGCGTGGCGGCAAACAGGACTATGAGTACAGCGAGCGATAGGCCGCAGGTCTATGGCCTGCTACTCGCCGGCGGCAAGAGCCGCCGCATGGGGCAGGACAAGGCTTTGCTCAGGCACGCGGGCCGCAGCCAGCTCGCCTTCGCTTTTGCCCTGCTCGAGGAAGTCACCGAACGGCAATTCGTCAGCGCGCGCCGGGATCAGGCGGCCGATGCCGAACGCAGCCGGTTCCCGCAAATCGTCGATCGCGACGAGGACATCGGGCCGGTTGCGGGCATACTCGCCGCGATGTGCGAGCATCCGCGGGTGGACTGGCTGGTCGTGGCCTGCGACCTGCCTAACCTCGATCGCGAGACGCTCGAATTCCTGCTGGCCAGGCGTTCGACGCAAGCGCCGTTCACGGCCTACCGCAGCAGTCACGACGGTCTGCCGGAACCGCTTTGTGCCGTCTACCGCTGCGGCAGCGATGCGCTGATCCGGGCGTTCGTCGACGACGGCCTCGTTTGTCCGCGCAAGATGATGATCGAGAGTGCCACTCACCTCATCGAGCAGCCCGACCCGCGCGCCCTCGACAACGTCAATACGCCGGCTGACCTCGCCGGCAGCGTGCTCGAGGCATCCCGATGAAAACCATCACCGTTCGCTATTTTGCCGTGTTCCGCGAAAACGCGGGCACGACGGCAGAGACACTGACAGCGGACGTCGCCACGGCTGCCGACGTGTTCGAAATCACTCGCGAACGGCATCGCTCCGCCGAGCCCGCGGGGCACTGCAAGGTCGCGATCAACGACGAACTGGCCACATGGCAGACCGCGGTGAACGACGGCGATACCGTGCTGTTGTTTCCGCCCGTGGCGGGTGGCTGACGTGTTGCTCGTCACCGCGGATTCGATCGATCCCGACGCGTTGCGCAAGCGTCTTTGCGATTCCGCTGCGGGCGCCTACGTGAGCTTCGAAGGCTGGGTGCGAGACGAGAACGAGGGCCAGACGGTGCTGCGCCTCGAATACGAGGCCTACGAACCGCTGGCCGTCAAGGAGGGCGAAAAAATCCTGGCCGAGGCGCGCGCGAGCTATCCGATCCTGCACGCGGCGTGCGTGCACCGCACGGGAGTGCTCGAAATCGGCGACTGCGCGGTCTGGGTCGGCGTCGCGTCGGCCCATCGCGACGCTGCGTTCCTGGCGGCCCGCTTCATCATCGACGCGCTCAAGGTCCGCCTGCCGATCTGGAAAAAAGAGTATTACGCGAACGGCGATTCGGGCTGGGTCAACTGCGAGCACTGCGCCGGGCGTAATCACTCGGCTGCCTGATACAGCCGCTCGAGATCGGCAGGCGTGTCGATGTCCAGTGCGGCTTCTTCGAGCGGCAGCTCGGTAACGGAGAATCGATCGTCGCCGAGCAGCGCTTTCGCGCCGCTGTCGCCCTTCAGTTCGCGCAATGACGCGAAGGACCCGCGTGGCAACAGCACCGGCGGCCCGGTCGTATGGCGATATCGGCTCGTCACGATGTGAGTATCGTCGCCCGACCACGCAGCGATGAGGCGCTCGAGATGTTGTGCGCGCACGAGCGGCTGGTCGGCGAGCAACAACACGAGCGCATCGGCCAGGTTGGCGAACGCGGTCGCGGCCAGTGCGATCGATGTGCCGATGCCCTGCGCGTGGCGATCGTTGACGAGCGCGAACTGGCACTGGCCACCGGCAGCGCTCAGCACATCCCATGCCCGGTGACCGACGACGATCGCCGTGTTGCGATGACAGCAAGCGCGTGCGACTCGCGCCGCCCGGCAGACCAGCGTTTCGGAGCCCAGGGTGGCGAGCTGCTTGACCGAGCCGAAGCGTTTCGACTCGCCGGCGGCGAGGACAATGGCGAATAGCCTGTGCTGCGTGCCGACGTCGTCCCTCATCGGCGTGCAACATAACACTTGCGACGGCTCACGTATCTGTGTTTTTCTAAAGCTTATGTCAGTTCATGACCCGGCAAACAGGACAGGCTTTTGCACGTAATTGCATCTATCGACGACGCCAGGGCGCTGGAAGGCCAGGAAGTCGGACTCTCCGACTGGGCTGTCATCGATCAGCACAGGATCGACCAGTTTGCCGAGGCGACGGCGGATCATCAGTGGATTCACGTCGATACGGAACGCGCGGCGCGGGAAATGCCTGACGGCAAGACGATCGCGCACGGTTACCTGACACTGGCGCTGATCCCGGCGATGACCGACGACTTCGTGCGGATCGAAAAACTGGCGCGGGCGATAAACTTCGGTGTCAACAAGGCGCGTTTCTACACGCCGGTGCAGTGCGGCGCGCGGGTTCGCTGTCGCGCAAAAATACTGCAGGCGCGTAGCCGGGCCGGCGCGCTGTTGCTGACGTCCGACGTCCGTATCGAGGTCGAGGGCGAACGCAAGCCCGCCTGCGTGGCGGAAACCCTCGGCATGTACTTTTTCGACGACGCCTGAGGCGGGGCGACGACAGCGCGAATCGGGACGAATCGTTCGTTCGGGACCCGGCGATTACGGAGGCCGCGATGGAAAATCTGGGATTCTTCGGACTATTGCATCTGATCCTGGTGGTTTATGCGGCGATTCAGATCATCAACAGCAGAGCGGGCGGGCTCGCCAAGCTGATCTGGGTCCTCGTGGTGGCGCTGTTTCCCGTCCTGGGCCTCATTGTCTGGTTTTTCGCCGGCCCGGGCACGCCCAAAAAATAGCGCACGGCTGTGCATGATTCCGAGCGCGAACAGATGCTGAAACGAATGAGGGCACATCGATGCATGGCTTGATGATGGATACCCCGCTGCGGATCTCGACGATCGCGGAGCACGTGGCAAGATTTCATGGCGACCGGGAAATCGTATCGGTGACGCTCGACAATCCGCGTCACCGCTGCACGTGGGGCGAGACGATCGCGCGCGCGAAACGCCTGGCAAATGCACTCGGTAAACTCGGGCTCGCCGCGGGTGACCGCATTGCAACGATTGCCTGGAACGACTACCGACACCTCGAAATCTATTACGGCGTGAGCGGCTCGGGCCTGGTCTGTCACACGATCAATCCGCGGCTGTTTGCCGAGCAGCTCGTCTTTATCGTCAATCACGCACAGGATCGCTGGATTTTCGTCGATCCGATGTTCGTCCCGCTACTCGAGAAAATAGCGGACCAGTTGCGGGGCGTCGAAGGCGTGGTCGTGTTGACGGATGCCGCCAGCATGCCGGACACGTCGCTCGACAACGTGCACTGCTACGAAACCTTGATCGAGCCGGAGTCCAGTGATTACGCATGGCCCGAAGTCGACGAGCGCGCCGCGTCCGCACTTTGCTACACGTCGGGCACGACGGGTGACCCGAAGGGCGTGCTGTACAACCACCGATCCACGATTCTGCACGCCTACGCGAGCCTCGGGCCGGACGTCATGGGCCTTTCCAGCCTGGATTGCGTGCTGCCGGTCGTGCCTCTGTTTCACGTCAACGCCTGGGGCGTCCCGTATGCCGCGGCGATCGTCGGCGCGAAACTGGTGCTGCCGGGGCCGAAGATGGGCGACGGTGAGACGCTGTACGAACTCATGGACTCGGAAGACGTCAGTCTCGCGCTCGGCGTGCCGACGGTCTGGCTCGCGCTGCTCGCCTACACCGAAAAAGCGGGCAAGCGACTCGACAAGCTCGGCCGTACCATCATCGGCGGCGCCGCCGTGCCGCGGGCAATGATCGAGGCGTTTCGGGATCGTCACGGCGTCGAGGTCCGGCAGGGCTGGGGCATGACCGAAATGAGCCCACTCGACACCTTGAACAGCCAGAAGGCCGGCCTCGAACACCTGTCATCCGACGAGAAGCTCGATCTCGCGACCAAGGCGGGCAGGGGCCTGTTCGGCTGCGAGCTGCGCATCGTCGACGATGACGGCAGGGAACTGCCGTGGGACGGCGAGGCGTATGGCGCACTGCAGGTTCGCGGACCGTGGATTTGCAGCGACTATTTCAGGCTCGAGGGCGCGGCCGGCTCGCATACGACGGACGGCTGGTTCGGCACGGGTGACGTCGCCACCATCGATCCACACGGATACATGGCGATCACCGATCGCACGAAAGACGTCATCAAGTCGGGCGGCGAGTGGATCAGCTCGATCGAGCTCGAAAACCTCGTGATGGGCCATCCCGGCGTCGCCGAGGCAGCCGTCATCGGTGTGCATCACCCGAAATGGACGGAGCGGCCCTTGCTCGTCGTCGTGCGCGCCGACGGTGCCGATGTCGACAAGGACGAGTTGCTGGCCTACTTCGGCGGCAAGGTCGCCGACTGGTGGATACCCGACGATGTCGCATTCGTCGAAGAATTGCCGCACACTGCCACGGGCAAGGTGAAGAAGGTGGAGTTGCGCCGCCAGTTCGCGGATTTCGAACTGGCCGAGGGGTGACGCGGCGCAAATCCTGAGCGATAAAGGGGGCAGAGATGGGCGATCCGCCGCGTTTATACGGGCTTAAGGCCGTCGTCGTCAACGCGGCGCACGGCATCGGGGAGGCCGTGGCGCGCACGCTGACGAAGCACGGCGCGGAAGTGGTCGCGCTCGGGGACGACAACAGCGGCGTCGAACAGCATTTCAAATCGGTCAAGGGCATCCGAGGTATGTGCGCCAACCTGACGCAGGCCGACCGACAGGCGGCGTCGATCGACGAGTCCGCAAAGGCACTCGGCGGTATCGACATCCTCGTCTGCGATTTTCCGATGCACCCGCGCGATCCGATCGCTGTTGACGGCGATGAACTCAATGGCCTGCTCGAGCATCGCTTAGAGATGACCCGTGCGATCTCTCGCGCGGCGTTGCCGTATCTGAAGAAAAGTCCCGCGGGCCGTATCGTCAACGTGGGATTCCTGCGCAGCATGTTCGCGGCCGACGGCGGCGAGGCGCGCGACCGGGCCGAGCAGGATCTCGCGTCGACCACGCGAGCGTTGAGCGCCGAGTTCGGCGAGTTCGGCATCACCGTGAACTACGTGCAGCCTGGCGCGATCATGACCCCGGAAAGCCGCGACGTATTTCGCAAGCACAAGGAACTGCGCGACTATTGCATCGCGAACACGCCGGCACGGCGTCTCGGCGAGCCCGTCGACGTTGCCAAGGCGATCTTGTTCTTCGCAAGCGACGACGCCATGTTCGTCAACGGCAGCGGCATCGTCGTGGACGGCGGTCGCACCGACGCGTAGACGCGCTCGCGCATGCATGCCGCACTCGACGACCTGATCGCGCTCCTCGAGCTGGAGAAGATCGAAGACAATATTTTTCGTGGCGACAGCCGCGACCTCGGCAGTCCGCAGGTGTTCGGTGGCCAGGTGCTGGGCCAGGCCCTGTCGGCTGCCCAGGCCACGGTCGTGGGCCGCGCCGCGCACTCGCTGCACGCCTACTTCCTGCGCCGTGGTGACACGGCCGCGCGAATCGTCTACGAAGTCGACCGCGCGCGCGACGGCGGCAACTTCTCCAACCGGCGCGTCGTCGCGATTCAGCACGGCCGGCCGATCCTGAACCTCGCCGCCTCGTTTCAGAATCCCGAGGAGGGACTCGAGCACCATGCGCCGATGCCCGCGGTGCCGGGGCCGGAAGAACTCAAGCCGTTGCACGAATACGTGCGCGATCTGCCGGACAGCGTGCCGATGAAATTGCGCCGCTTCCTGACGGAAAAGCGACCGTTCGAATTCAGGCCGGTGCGACCGATCGATTTCGGACGTCGCGAAAAGTTGCCGCCCGTCGCCCATGTCTGGATACGGGCTGCGGACGGGCTGCCGGGCGATCAGGCGCTGCATCAGAACCTGCTCGCATACGTCTCGGACTACGAACTCCTCGGCGCGAGCACGCTGCCGCATGGCCTGTCCTTCGCGCGCCGCAACGTGATCATGGCGAGCCTCGATCACGCATTGTGGTTCCACCGCCGTGTCGAGATCGACGAGTGGCACCTGTACTCGATCGACAGCCCGAACGCGTCGGGGGCGCGTGGATACTCGCGCGGTCAGTTCTTTCGCGAGGATGGCACGCTGATCGCAAGCACGAGCCAGGAAGGCCTTGTGCGCATCGTCGATCCCGACAAGGCGCGAACGCGCTCGGACCCGAAAAAACAGCGCTGATCCCGGTCTCGAGCGCCGCCCGACCAGGGGCCGCGTCAGCGAGCCGGTTCAGGCAGCGGCTGCAGCTCCTCGCAAAAGCGTCTCGCGTTTTCGACATAGATATCGGCCGATTCGGCCAGCAGCTCGATCTCGGCGGCCTCGAGCGGGCGCACCACGGCGGCCGGTGCGCCGAGAATCAACGAGCCGTCGGGAAAGCGCCTGTTCTCGGTGACGAGCGAGTGTGCGCCGACGAGACAGTTGGCACCGACGCGGGCGCCGTTCAGTATCGTGCTGCCGATGCCTATGAGCGTGTTGTCGCCGATCGTGCAGCCGTGCAGCGTGACGCGGTGCCCGACGGTGACGCCCGCGCCGACGACGAGCGCGAGTCCCGGATCCGTGTGCAGCACCGCGCCATCCTGGATATTGCTGCGCTCGCCGATCTCGATCCAGTCGTTGTCGCCGCGCAGCACGCTGCCGAACCAGACGCTCGACGCGCTGCCCAGTCTGACGCTGCCGATGATCGTCGCGTTGTCGGCGAGGAAATGACCGTCGCCTTCGATGACGGGGTGACGCGCGCCGAGCGCGCCTATCACTTTGCCGAGGCCTGCGCGGCGACCGCGGCGGCGGCCTTGG
>JBFISV010000123.1:0-7272 GCA_041608415.1 Woeseiaceae bacterium | reverse complement strand
CTTGCCTTGCCCGACCAGCATTCGTCGTGTACGAGGAGAATTAGTCAGAGTCTCCCTAGGCGAACGACTTCTTCTTCAGCGTCTTGTTGGAGTACATGCGCAGGTCTGCATCGCTCAGCAGAGTTTCGATGTTTTCGTGTTGATCGGGGTCATACGGGACCTTGCCCACGCTCCACCGCACGAGCCGATATATTTCGTCCGTCTCCCGCGCCGCGCGCTTGTCCATTTCCTTCAAGCCGCGGTTCGAATTGAGGTGCTCCGCCGCCAGCAGGACCACGAATTCGTCCCCGCCCAGCCTCGCGACGACGTCGGCTTTGCGGAAACTCTTTAGCAGCAGGTTTGCGAAAAAATTCAGCGCCTTGTCGCCCGCCTGGTGGCCGTGAACGTCGTTGATCTTCTTGAATCCGTCGAGGTCGAAAAACAGAATTTCGACGGCGAGGTTATTGCGTTCGCACACGGGCAGCAGGTGCTCGGCGACCATTACGAAGCCGCGCCGATTTGCGACTTTCGTGAGTTCGTCGACGTTGATCTCCGAGTTCGTCGCCAACTCGTCGTCCACGAGCGCCGCAAAGTCCTTCAGCATCTCGACATCGGTTTGCGAAAAAGTCCGCGGCAGGCGATCGATGAGGCACAACGTGCCGATGCGATGCCCCCCCGGCCCATGCACGGGATGGCCGGCGTAAAAGCGAATGTGCGGCTCACCCGTAACCAGGGGATTGTCGGCGAAGCGCGGGTCTTCAAGCGTGTCTTCGATGATGAATGGCCGATCTTCGATAATCGCGTGCCCACAAAATGAAATTTCACGCGATGTCTCACACACATCCAGGCCCTGTCGGGATTTGAACCACTGGCGATTGGAGTCGACGAGCGAGACGAGGCAAATATCGATATCGAACATGCGCTTGACCATGCGCGTTATGCGATCGAACCTGTCCTCGGGAGCGGAGTCCAGAATCCGGAGCGAATGCAGGCTGCGAAGGCGGCGGGTTTCATCCAGGGGAGTCGGCGGTGTCTGCATCAATTAACCTCGACCAGAATGCGCTGCGATAAACCACCAGGCGGCTGACCGACCGGAGCCAACATGTACCGGGTGTGGGCACGCCACACTGTAGCAAGTGTTTGCAATCCTGTCACATTCGCGAGAATTCGGTCCGGCTGCGGCCATCTCCGGAGCCGCCCATGCGCGCGTGACCCTCGTCGCTGAAAATTCGACCCAAAGTGGGTATACAGTCGCATCATCCTGATATCGCCGTTGAAGAGCGGTTCGAAACGGGTCTGAATGTCGATATCGGCAGAAACAACGGAATCTTCAGGCCGGCGCCGCACGGCAACCGGTCTGATCCTGCTGGCGATGAAGAATGCCTTCCTCATCGGCCGTCCGGCTGCCGCGGCGACATTCACGGTTAACAGCACGCTCGATGCACGCGACGCGAGAGCCGGTGACGGCCTTTGTGCGACGAGTTCCGGGGTGTGTAGCCTGCGAGCGGCAATCGAAGAAGCCAATGCTTTGGCCGGCGCCGACAACGTCGTCCTGCCCGGCGGCGTGAATTTGATCACGCTCGGCAATGGCGACGACAAGGCGGAGCGTGGCGACTTCGACAATATGGACGCCGTTGCGATAAGCGGATACTGGCAGCATCGTCATCAGCGAAGCCCTGCCCCCGGACACGTCCCTGGTCGTAATCGACTTCGATGCCGCGAATCCCGGGCCGGTCGCCTTTGTCGACGGTGTGCCGGCAAGCGGCCTGAGCTAAAGCTTCGCGGGCCTCGGAAGCGCTGTCGGTGCCATAGAATTTTCCGACGACGGCGGCCTGAGCAACGCCTATGTCGCCGCGCCTGGCGCGGACGGGTCGGACCCGGCCGTGACGCACGTCCGCACCAAGCCCACCGGCACCACGCGCTATACGGGCTCCGATCCGGTCGCCGAGTTCCTGCTCAAGGTCGTCGTCCGCTAGAGGGCATCGGCGCTACGCCGGAATGCTCGCTCGCGCAGACTTAACAAGCGCACGAAACGCCGGTACATTGGTCGCATGAACGTGGCTCGAGGTATCCGTTCGATACTGCCGGCGGGGCTGATCGCCGCGCTGCTGCTTGTTGCCCAGCTCGGCGCGGTGATCCACGCCTACGACCACGACTACGGCGCGCCGCAGGCCAAGGTCTGCAAGACTTGCATCGGATTCGACCAGCTCGCCTCGGCCGGCGTCGATTGTTGCGGCGATGCCGCGCTCCCCGCACGGCGCTCGGAGCCTGCGCGCCACGGCATGTCTCCTGCGCGTTCCGTGCCGACCCCGATCGCGCGTCAGCGAGGTCCGCCCCGGGCCTGATCCCAGCGCTGACCGGCGCAACATCGTGCCGCGTACGCGCCGGCTGCTTCGAGTCCCAACGTACGAACCGTGGCCTCTGACGGGGTCACGTACCTGCGGTTTCAGTTTCCCCGGGAGGATCGACGGTGAAAATCCGGATTTTCAACTTCATTGTATTCACGATTGGCATGGTGACGATCGGCGTGCCCGCGTCGACGTTGCGAGCGGCGCCGCTCGCCGAAGAAGTCGCCGAGCTCAGGAGGCAGCTGGCTCTGCTGCAAAGCGATTACGCGGACCGCTTGAGTGCGCTCGAAACACGCCTGCAGGCGGCCGAACGTCGTGCCCGCCAGGCCGAGCGGGTTGCGGAAGACGCCGTCGAGGTGGCCGAACAGGCCGCAATCGACGGCTCGGCCGCGGCATCCGCCCCGAATACCTTCAATCCGTCCATCGGCGCCGTGCTGACGGGGCGATTCGCCGACCTGGACCGCGGCTGGGACGCACTGCCGGGATTCGAGCCGGGCGGCGAAATCGGCACCGGCGGCCCGGGTTTTGCGCTCGGCGAGGCGGAGTTGAATCTCAAAGCCAATGTCGATGCGAACTTCTTCGGCAGCCTGACGGTGGCCGTCGGCGAGGAAGACGGCGAAGCCGAACTCGGTATCGAAGAGGCCTGGCTGCAGACGACGAGCCTCTCGGGCGGCCTGTCGGTTACCGGCGGGCGCTTTTTTTCGGCGGCCGGCTACCTCAACGGCTTTCACGTACATGCGGACGACTTCGTCGACCGGCCGCTGCCGTATCAGGCGTTCTTCGGGGGGCGGTATACGGTAGACGGGCTGCAGGCACGCTGGGTCGCACCGAGCTCGCTGCTGTTCGAGGTCGGCGCCGAGGTGAACTGGGGTGCCGGTTTTCCCGCCTCGCACAACGGCAGCACGTCTCCCGCCGCCGAGACCGTGTTCGTCCATATCGGGGGCGACGCTGGCCTCAGCAACAGCTGGCAGCTCGGGCTTTCGACGATCACGGCGGACGTGATCGAGCGCGGCACGGATATTACGTTCACGGGAGACAGTGATCTGGCGGTCGCGGACTTCGTCTGGAAATGGGCGCCGCAGGGGAATGCGGCGGCGCAAAACCTGAAGATACAGGCCGAGTACTTTCGCCGTCGCGAAGACGGCGTGGCCGGCACGCTGCCATACGCCGGCACGCAGACGGGATGGTACCTGCAGGCTATCTGGCAGTTCGCGCCGCGCTGGCGGATCGGCGGCCGGTACGCCGAGGTCAGGGCGGACGGCGGGGCGGCACTGGCTGGCACGGCGCTCGAGGATCCCGGCCGGCCGTCGCGCCGCAGCAGCCTGATGATGGACTTCTCGCCAAGCGAGTACAGCCGCCTCAGACTGCAGTACAGCAACGATCGCGTCCTGCCGATTGCGGACGACCAGCTTTTCCTGCAATACATCATGAGCCTCGGCGCTCATGGTGCGCATCAGTTCTGAGGTGATGAGATGATACGTATTCCGTATGCGCTGGTACTGCTGGCGACGCCATTGTGCGCGGACGCACTCGATGTCTTCGCGTGCGAGCCCGAATGGGGTTCGCTCGTTGCCGAAATTGCGGGAGATGCGGCGGACATCGTCGTGGCGACGACGGCTTTCCAGGACCCGCATCGCCTGCAGGCGCGTCCGAGCCTGATCGCGGCTGCGCGCAATGCCGATCTGCTCGTCTGTACGGGCGCCGACCTCGAGGTCGGCTGGCTGCCGCTGTTGCTGCGTCGCGCAGGCAATAGGGACATCCAGCCCGGAAGTCCCGGCAATTTCATGGCAGCCGACTTCGTGCGCCGACTCGAGATACCGAGGAGCGTCGATCGATCGCAGGGTGACGTGCATCCGCAAGGCAATCCCCACATCCATCTGCACCCGCGCAACATCGCTCGTATTGCGGCCGCGCTTCGCGAGCGGCTCAGCCAGCTGAGTCCCGAAAACGCCGCGCTGTTCCGTGCCAACGGCGACGACTTCGCGGCGCGCTGGGAGGAGGCCGTGCAGGCCTGGCAGGAGCGCGCGGCGAAGTTCGAGGGCATGCGGCTCGTCGCGCACCATCGCAGCTTCAGCTACCTGGCCGACTGGCTCGGACTGGATATGCTTGCGACGCTCGAGCCGCGGCCCGGAATCCCGGTCAGTGGCGCCCAGCTCGCGCAGCTCATCGAGGTCCTCGAACCCGATCCGCCGCGGGCCATCGTCCGGGCGCCGTTCGAGAACGAAAAGGCCTCGCTGTGGCTGTCCGAGAGGCTGGACGTCCCGGCCGTCATCCTGCCATACACGGTCGGAGGCTCGGAGCAGGCGACCGATCTGTTCCTGCTTTACGAGGACACGCTCACGCGCCTGGAGGACTACCGGCTATGACATCCGTCGAACTGAGCATCATCCTGCCCGCGTTTCTCGCCTGCCTGCTGGTGTTGAGCACACACGTGCCGCTCGGGACCGAAGTTTTGCGGCGCGGCATCATTTTCATCGATCTGGCGATCGCACAGGTTGCCGGGCTCGGCGTCATCGCGGCCGACACGATGGGCTGGGATGCGCGGGGCGCGCGGGTGCAGATCGCAGCCGTGACGGCCGCGCTCCTGGCGGCGTACATCCTGCACCTGACGGACAAGCGCTGGCCCGACATCCAGGAGGCGCTGATCGGCGTCGCGTTCGTGCTCGCGGCCACGGCCGGTGTCATCCTGCTCGCCGGCAACCCCCACGGCGGCGAGCATCTCAAGGAACTGCTCGTCGGCCAGGTCCTGTGGGTCAACTACGAGCAATTGCCGCCCGTCGCAATCTTGAGCGTCGCGATCCTCGGTGCCTGGTACTCGATGCGCGAGCGCCTGCGCGGCTTCGGCTTCTACGCGCTGTTCGCGTTCGCCGTCACGGCTTCGGTGCAGCTCGTCGGCATCTATCTCGTGTTCGCGTGCCTGATCATTCCCGCGCTGGCCACGCGGCACGTCGCGCGGCGCGGGCTGCGCGTCGTCTGCGGCTATCTCGTCGGCTTGACCGGCTGTGGTGCCGGCCTCGTATTTTCCGCGTTCAGCGACCTGCCTGCGGGCGCGGTCATGGTCTGGTGCCTCGCTGTCGCCGGAGTGCTGTTTGCGTGGGGCGTGTGGCCCCTGGTACGGCGGATGAACACGACCAGCGTGGCATGACTGCGACGGGCGCGACCCGGAAAATTGCCGCGGGCAGCGCCGCATGTACTACACTGCTTAACATTCAACCTGGACCGGATCGGAGGGGGAAGTCGTGATCGAATTCGATTTGAACGGCAAGACCGTGAGTTCGGAAAGCCCCGCGGACACGCCGCTACTGTGGGTGATTCGCGACGAGCTGAAACTGAAAGGCACGAAATTCGGTTGCGGGATTGCGCGGTGCGGCGCGTGCACGGTGCACGTGGACGGAGACGCAGCACGTTCCTGTGTTCTGCCGCTGAGCGCCGCGGCAGGCCGCAAGGTCACGACGATTGAAGGCCTCGAGTCGCCGCAGGGGCAGGCGCTGAAAGCGGCGTGGGTGACCGCACAGGTGCCGCAGTGCGGCTACTGCCAGTCCGGCCAGATCATGCAGGCGGCCGACCTGCTGGCGAAGAAACCCGATCCGACGGACGCGGACATTGCCAACGGGATGAACGGCAACCTGTGCCGCTGCATGGCGTATACGCGTATTCGGAAAGCGATCAAGGCCGCCGCGAACGGCGGGGGGGCATAGTCATGGCAATCGAGAATCGGAAATTCGCTGTCGATCGCCGTACGTTCCTCGCCGGCAGCGTGGGCACGGGGCTGGTCATGGGCCTCGGTTCGCTGCTGCCGGGTTGCAGCCGCGAGCAGGCCGCGGGCGACATCGCCGCGGGGGGCAAGAGCACGGTATTCTCGCCCGTCGTCTGGTTCGAAATCGACGGTACGGGCGCGGTGCTGATCAATATCGCGAAAGCGGAGATGGGCCAGCATGTCGGCACGGCGCTTGCGCGCATCGTCGCCGATGAACTCGGCGCGGACTGGCGGACCGTCACCATCGAGCATGTCGACTCGGACCCGAAATGGGGATACATGGTGACGGGCGGTTCCTGGTCCGTCTTCACGAGCTTCGCGATGCTGTCGCAGGCGGGCGCGGCCGGTCGCACGGTACTCATCGATGCCGGCGCGAAATTGCTCGGCGTCGACGCCGCCGATTGCGATGCCGTATCCGGGCAGGTCGTTGCCGGCGATAACAGGATCTCGTTCGCGGACATCGTCGCCAAAGGTGACATCAGCCGCACGTTCAGCGACGAGGAACTGGCTGCGATGCCGATCAAGTCGGCCGCCGATCGCGATCTGATCGGCAAGCCGGTCAAGGCGCTCGACGTCCCGGCAAAATCCACGGGCGATGCGATGTACGGACTCGACGCGGAGCTGCCCGGCATGGTGTACGCGAGCCCGCTGATACCGCCGACGCGTTACGGCAGCACGATACGATCGATCGACGATACGGCGGCAAAGGACATCGGCGGTTATCTCAAGACGCTGACGCTCGACGATCCGAGCGACACCGTGCAGGGCTGGGCGGTCGTCGTCGCGGAAACGTTTCCGGCCGCAACGAAAGCGGCCAGGGCCGTAAAGGTGGACTGGGAGGCCGGGCCGACGGCCGGCGTGTCCGAGGCTGACGTGATCGCAGCGGGGTCTGAACTGATCGCCGACCCGTCGAGCGGCGTGCTCGTGGTCGACGACGGCGACGTCGCGGCGGCACAGAAGGCCGCGGCGAAGACGCATTCGGCCACCTACCGCTCGGGCACCGCGCTGCATTTCACGCTCGAGCCGCAAAACGCACTCGTCGAATACGTTGACGGCGTGTTTCACATCCACGCCGGCAACCAGTGGCAATCGCTGATCCTGCCCGTGCTCGCAAAAGCGCTCGGTGTCGAGGAAGCGAATATCGTGATTCACCAATATTATCTCGGCGGTGGATTCGGGCGGCGCCTT